>NZ_CP184836.1:1872500-2077511 GCF_048843365.1 Streptococcus sp. K0074 | reverse complement strand
TCATTACAGAGATACGTAAGCGTATCTTTTTTATTTAACTAGATATGGCTCTTTGTCAACTGTAGTGGGTTGAAGAAAAGCTAAGATCTAGAAAGGACGAAATTTGTCCTTTCTTTTTTGATATTGAGAGCGATAAAAATTCGTTTTTTGAAGTTTTCAAAGTTCCGAAATCCAAAGGCATTTCGTTTGATAAGTTTAACGAGATTATTGGTCGCTTCCAGTTTGGCGTTAGAATAGGGGAGTTGAAGGGCGTTGACGATTTTCTCTTTGTCCTTTAGAAAGGTTTTAAAGACAGTCTGAAAAAGAGGATGAACCTGCTTTAGATTGTCCTCAATAAGTCCGAAGAATTTGTCAGGTTCCTTGTTCTGAAAGTGAAAAAGCAAGAGTTGATAGAGATTGTAGTGGTGTTTCAAGTCTTCTGAATAGCTCAAAATCTTGTCTAGAATCTCTTTATTCGTTAAGTGCATACGAAAAGTAGGGCGATAAAATCGTTTATCACTCAGTTTACGACTATCCTGTTGAATGAGTTTCCAGTAGCGTTTGATGGCCTTGTATTCATGGGATTTTCGCTCAAATTGATTCATGATTTGGACACGGACACGACTCATAGCACGGCTTAGATGTTGGACAATGTGAAAGCGGTCAAGAACGATTTTAGCGTTAGGAAAAAGTTTACTGGCAATATCGTAGTAAGGGCTAAACATATCCATCGTAATGATTTTCACCTGACAACGAACAGCTCGCTCGTAGCGCAGAAAGTGATTTCGGATGATAGCCTGTGTTCTGCCTTCAAGAACAGTGATAATGTTGAGCTTGTCAAAATCTTGTGCAATAAAGCTCATCTTTCCCTTTGTAAAAGCGTACTCGTCCCAGGACATAATCTCAGGGAGGTAAGAAAAATCAGACTTAAAACGGAAGTCATTGAGCTTACGAATGACAGTTGAAGTTGAAATAGCCAGCTGATGAGCAATATCGGTCATAGAAGTCTTTTCAATCAGCTTTTGCGCAATCTTTTGGTTGATGATACGAGGAATTTGATGATTCTTCTTGACGAGTGAGGTCTCGGCGACCATCACCTTCGAGCAATGATAGCACTTGAAACGACGCTTTTTCAGAAGAATTCTAGTAGGCATACCAGTCGTTTTGAGGTAAGGAATCTTAGACGGCTTTTGAAAGTCATATTTTTTCATTTGACTTCCACAATAAGGACAAGATGGAGCATCGTAGTCTAGTTTGGCGATGATTTCTTTGTGTGTATCCCTATTGATGATATCCATAAATTGGATATTAGGGTCTTTGATATCGAGTAGTTTTGTGATAAAATGTAATTGTTCCATATGATTCTTTCTAATGAGTTGTTTGATCGCTTTTCATTATAGGTCATATGGGACTTTTTTTCTACACAAAAAAGGCTCCATAATATCCATAGGGGGTTACCCACTACAAATATTATAGAGCCCATTAAGAGAGAAACAGTTTTCTTCTCTCTTTTTTTTTTAATTTCAGTAATTCATTTTGATCGTGTATACTTTTTTGTTTCCTGATTTGTTCAATGAATACTGTAGTTTAGGTTCATAAATTAAAATTTAACAGATTGTATAATTCTTACAAACTTTTAAGAAAGTAATTGAAGAATTTTTTGTCCTGCCTATAATATATGTGTTTGTGCGATAAAAATTTCTGCTCTTTGGATTTTAAATAAGTATTAGTTTACATTATAGTGTGAATGGGGTTTGATATTTCTTTTGAGGAAGCTGCCTTAGATTTTTCTACTTGTGTTTTATTGTATAGTGTATCTTGCTTGTTTTGAACAGAATTTTTATGACATTTGTCATATCTCCTCATGACAGAAGCTTCTAGTGATTCTACCTTCAAAGAATTATACTAGATGTATCAAGTGGAGGAAGAAAAAATGAAACATAAAGTAATTGTCGCAATGAGTCTAGTAGCAGCAGGAGTCATGACTTATCTCATGTTCTCAGGATTGGATGAAGATTTCTATCATTTTCCTTGGGAGCTATTTGCAGGATTTGGAATGATGTCCTGGCTTATCCGAGAAGGTTTGAAGTTAGTCTCAGATGTGAAAAAGGAGTTTGAAAAATGAAAAAAGCGTTTCTCTATCTTTTTATTGGACTATCACTAGTGGTATGGTTGGTAGAAATGTTTACAGGAAGGTTTGATCAAACCTTCCTTCACCAATTCATCCGTGGTGCCTGGGGACTAGGATTTATGATTTTTATCGCCTTTCCTATGGGAAAGGAGTGGCTGAAAGGAGAATATCATGAACATGATTAAGGTAGAAAGCCTAAATAAAAACATCAAGGGCAAGGCTATTTTGAAGGATATTTCCTTTGAGGTAGCTGAAGGTGAATGCGTCGCCTTGATTGGGCCAAATGGTGCTGGGAAGACCACACTCTTGGACTGTCTGCTTGGAGATAAACTGGTCACAAGCGGTCAAGTATCTATTCAAGGTTTACCAGTGACGAGTTCTAAGTTAGACTATACTAGAGCTTACCTCCCTCAAGAAAATGTGATCGTACAGAAATTAAAGGTTAAAGAATTAATTGCTTTCTTTCAAAGTATTTATCCAAACCCTTTGAGCAGACAAGAAATTGATCAACTATTGCAGTTTGAACAGCAACAGAAAGAGCAATTTGCAGAAAAATTGTCAGGCGGGCAAAAGCGTCTCTTCTCTTTTGTCTTGACCTTGATTGGGCGACCAAAGCTTGTCTTTTTAGATGAACCAACTGCTGCCATGGATACTTCAACTCGTCAACGCTTTTGGGAAATTGTTCAGGAGTTAAAAGCTCAGGGAGTAACCATCCTCTATTCGTCCCATTATATCGAAGATGTAGAGCATACAGCGGATCGAATCTTGGTCTTGAATAAGGGAGAGTTGATTCGCGATACAACACCTCTAGCCATGCGCAGTGAGGAGATTGAAAAGCACTTTATCCTTCCTCTAGCATATAAGGAAGTTGTCGAACAGTCAAACTTGGTTGAAAACTGGTCACAAAAACAGGATGCTCTACAAGTAGTCACACGCGAAGCAGATGCTTTTTGGGAACTGTTAGTGCAAGCAGGATGTAGGATTCAAGAAATTGAAGTCAATAATCGTAGCTTACTGGATACAATCTTTGAAGAAACACAAAAGGGAGATGACTAAGATGAAACGATGGACCGCACTAAACAAGATAGAATTTCTATTGACCAAACGACAATTAGTCTATTATCCATTATCCGTAGGGATGCCGACAGCATTCTATTTATTCTTTTCAGGCATGTACCAGGACACACCTGGTGGACCTGCTAATTTTATGCGCGACTACCTCATCTCCATGACGGCTTTTTCCATGATGTCGACAGCTATGTTTTCATTTCCAGCTGTTTTACATACCGATAAAATCAACAACTGGCAGAAAACATTACGCCATACCCCTGTAAATATGGTAGAATATTATCTATCAAAGATAACAAGTATGATGGTTGATTATTTGGTCTCAATCCTGGTTGTTTTCTCAGTTGGGCACTTGGTCAGAGGTGTAGATATGCCTCTAGGAAGCTGGATTGGGGCGGCGTTCTTGTTGATAGTAGGAAGTGTAGCTTTTGTAGCGCTTGGATTGACCTTGACACTCTTGCCTTCTAGTCAGCTGATGTCTGTCGTGGGCAATCTTCTCTATCTAGGCTTGGCTGTTTTAGGCGGACTCTGGATGCCCATCTCTTTATTTCCAGACTGGATGCAAGCAATCGGGAAGTGCCTACCAACTTATCAGTTGATGGAGTTGCTCAAGACCTTCTTAAATGAGGATGGCATCAATCTATCAGCCACAGTTTATCTACTTGTTTTTTCAGCAGTTTTGTTTGGTTTGACCATTTACCTTCAAGGTCATAAGGAGAATGCTTAATGCTTGAAAGACTGAAAAGCATAGACTATATGTATTGGACCAGTTTGATTTTTATGGTTTTTCCCATCGTTCCTGTAGTGACTGGGGAGCTTCCTAGCTGGCATTTGTTGATTGACATTCTGTTTGTCTTGGCTTACTTAGGTGTTTTAACCACCAAGAGTCAGCGTTTATCCTGGCTCTGTTGGGTGATTATGCTAGTCTATGTAGCTGGGAATACTGCCTTTGTTGGTGTAAATTATATCTGGTTCTTCTTTTTCCTTGCCAATCTCTTAATTTATCATTTCGGCGTACGTAGTTTTAATTCTTTACATGTCCGGACTTTTCTCCTTGCTCAATTCCTTGTTGTGGGGCAACTTTTGATTTTTCAGGAAGTTGAAGTTGAGTTTCTAGTCTATCTGCTTGGAATTATCACTTTTATCGATTTAATGACTTTTGGCTTGGTTCGGATTCGTATTGTGGAGGATTTGAAAGAAGCTCAGGCTAAGCAAAATGCGCAGATAAATCTATTGCTTGCTGAAAATGAACGCAGTCGTATCGGTCAAGATTTGCATGATAGTCTGGGGCATACCTTTGCTATGATTAGTGTTAAAACTGATCTAGCCTTGCAGTTATTTCAAATACAGGCTTATTCACAGGTGGAAAAGGAATTAAGAGAAATACAGCAAATTAGCAAAGAATCAATGCGTGAAGTGCGAACCATTGTGGAAAATCTTAAGTCTAGAACTTTGACATCCGAACTAGAGACTGTGAAAAAGATGTTAGAAATTGCTGGAATTGAGGTGGAAATAGCTAATCAACTAGATACAGCTAGCTTAACTCAGGAATTGGAGTCAACGGCTTCCATGATTTTGCTTGAATTAGTGACCAATATCATCAAACATGCCCAAGCGTCTAAAGTCTACTTAAAATTAGAACGGACAGAGAAAGAACTCATTCTAACAGTGAGAGATGATGGCTGTGGCTTTGCTTCTATAAAGGGGGATGACCTCCATACAGTTCGAGATCGTGTTCTTCCATTTTCGGGAGAGGTAAATGTGATTAGTCAGAAACAACCGACAGAAGTTCAGGTTCGACTACCTTATAAGGAGAGAAAGTAGATGAAAGTATTAGTCGCAGAAGATCAAAGTATGTTGCGAGATGCTATGTGTCAATTGCTCACGCTTCAACCAGGTGTAGACTCTGTCTTTCAAGCCAAGAATGGGCAAGAAGCAATCCAACTATTAGAAAAGGAGTCTGTAGATATCGCCATCCTTGACGTAGAAATGCCTGTTAAGACAGGTCTTGAAGTCTTGGAGTGGATTCGAGCAGAAAATCTAGCAACAAAGGTGGTTGTGGTGACGACCTTCAAGCGTCCTGGGTATTTTGAACGTGCGGTCAAGGCTGGAGTAGATGCTTATGTATTAAAAGAAAGAAACATTGCAGACCTCATGCAAACCTTGCACACTGTCCTCGAAGGGCGCAAGGAGTATTCTCCTGAATTGATGGAAGTGGTGATGACGCATCCCAATCCGTTGACAGAACAAGAAATCGCAGTTTTAAAGGGAATTGCTCAGGGCTTCTCTAACCAAGAAATTGCAGACAAACTTTATCTATCCAACGGAACAGTCCGAAACTATGTCACCAATATTCTTTCGAAACTAGATGCAGGTAATCGAACAGAGGCAGCTAATATCGCGAAAGAATCTGGTTGGTTGTGATGATATAATATTTTTTTGAACATTATTTGTTAAAATTGATGGGATTGAATGGAACAATACTAACTTTAGGAGGGTGGGATTCCTCCTTTTTCTTTTTTGGGGGAGCACTACAAAAGAGCTAAAATTAACAATAAAAAAGAAAAATATCTTGACAACCAATGGAAAATTTTGTTACAATAATAGACGGTACTTTTTACTTTTGGTCTCTCAAGAGTGTACAGGGACGTGCTGACAAATGTTGCAAAAGTACACACAGATGATAGCTGTCACCAAGTGTATCATCACCAAAAATAAAAAAACACAGGAGAATGTAGATGCCTACAATTAACCAATTGGTTCGCAAACCGCGTAAATCAAAAGTAGAAAAATCTAAATCACCAGCTTTGAACGTTGGTTACAACAGTCATAAAAAAGTTCAAACAAACGTTTCTTCACCACAAAAACGTGGTGTTGCAACTCGTGTTGGAACAATGACACCTAAAAAACCTAACTCAGCCCTTCGTAAATTCGCTCGTGTACGTTTGAGCAACCTTATCGAAGTTACTGCCTACATCCCAGGTATCGGACACAACTTGCAAGAGCACAGCGTGGTGCTTCTTCGTGGTGGACGTGTAAAAGACCTTCCAGGGGTACGTTACCATATCGTCCGTGGTGCACTTGATACTGCAGGTGTTAACGATCGTAAACAAGGCCGTTCTAAATACGGTACTAAACGTCCAAAAGCATAAGGAAAGGGGATAAAGAGAAATGAGTCGTAAAAATAGAGCTCCAAAACGTGACGTATTGCCAGATCCGCTTTACAATTCACAACTAGTTACTCGTCTTATCAACCGCGTTATGCTTGATGGTAAACGTGGTACAGCTGCTTCAATCGTTTACGGTGCCTTTGAGCAAATCAAAGAAGCTACTGGAAACGATGCACTTGAAGTATTTGAAACAGCTATGGAAAACATCATGCCTGTACTTGAAGTACGTGCACGTCGTGTTGGTGGTTCTAACTACCAAGTCCCAGTTGAAGTTCGTCCAGAACGTCGTACAACACTTGGACTTCGTTGGTTGGTAACAATAGCTCGTCTTCGTGGTGAACACACAATGCAAGATCGTCTTGCAAAAGAAATCTTGGATGCTGCTAACAACACTGGTGCAGCAGTTAAGAAACGTGAAGACACTCACCGTATGGCTGAAGCTAACCGTGCATTCGCACACTTCCGTTGGTAATATAGGATGCGAAAGCGTTAAGAAAGTCCCAGAGAAAATAGGGAATCAAAGCAGGTTGCGATTGCAACCAATGAGATTCATCTTTTTCTCTAGACTTTTAGCTTGAGCTCAACTCAACTAACTTGGGCTTTTAGCCCGAGTTCAATTCAACTTGTAAATCTACAAGTTGAAACCAACAATAGCATGAAAACATTGAGAACGGGTAGGTCCTGCCTATCCGTTTTTATTAAAATCATGTTATAATAGAATAGAAATCAAAAATAAATAGGAGAAACAAACCTCATGGCACGCGAATTTTCACTTGAAAAAACTCGTAATATCGGTATCATGGCTCACGTCGATGCTGGTAAAACAACAACTACTGAGCGTATTCTTTACTACACTGGTAAAATCCACAAAATCGGTGAAACTCACGAAGGTGCGTCACAAATGGACTGGATGGAGCAAGAGCAAGAGCGTGGTATCACTATCACATCTGCTGCGACAACAGCTCAATGGAACAACCACCGCGTAAACATCATCGACACACCAGGACACGTGGACTTCACAATCGAAGTACAACGTTCTCTTCGTGTATTGGATGGTGCGGTTACCGTTCTTGACTCACAATCAGGTGTTGAGCCTCAAACTGAAACAGTTTGGCGCCAAGCAACTGAGTATGGAGTTCCACGTATCGTATTTGCCAACAAAATGGACAAAATCGGTGCTGACTTCCTTTATTCTGTAAGCACACTTCACGATCGTCTTCAAGCAAATGCACACCCAATCCAATTGCCAATCGGTTCTGAAGATGACTTCCGTGGTATCATCGACTTGATCAAGATGAAAGCTGAAATCTATACTAACGACCTTGGTACAGATATCCTTGAAGAAGACATCCCAGCTGAATACCTTGACCAAGCTCAAGAATACCGTGAAAAATTGGTTGAAGCAGTTGCTGAAACTGATGAAGACTTGATGATGAAATACCTTGAAGGTGAAGAAATCACTAACGAAGAATTGAAAGTTGCTATCCGTAAAGCAACTATCAACGTTGAATTCTTCCCAGTATTGTGTGGTTCTGCCTTCAAGAACAAGGGTGTTCAATTGATGCTTGATGCGGTTATCGACTACCTTCCAAGCCCACTTGACATCCCAGCAATCAAAGGTATCAACCCAGATACAGACGAAGAAGAAACTCGTCCAGCATCTGACGAAGAGCCATTCGCAGCTCTTGCCTTCAAGATTGCAACAGACCCATTTGTAGGTCGTTTGACATTCTTCCGTGTATACTCAGGTGTTCTTCAATCAGGTTCTTACGTAATGAACACTTCTAAAGGTAAACGTGAACGTATCGGACGTCTTGTGCAATTGCATGCCAATAGTCGTCAAGAAATCGAAACTGTTTATGCTGGTGATATTGCAGCTGCTATTGGTTTGAAGGATACAACTACTGGTGATTCATTGACAGATGAAAAAGCTAAAATCATCCTTGAGTCAATCCACGTTCCAGAACCAGTTATCCAGTTGATGGTTGAGCCAAAATCTAAAGCTGACCAAGATAAGATGGGTATCGCCCTTCAAAAATTGGCTGAAGAAGATCCAACATTCCGCGTTGAGACAAACGTTGAAACTGGTGAAACAGTTATCTCAGGTATGGGTGAACTTCACCTTGACGTCCTTGTTGACCGTATGCGTCGTGAGTTTAAAGTTGAAGCGAACGTAGGTGCTCCTCAAGTATCTTACCGTGAAACATTCCGCGCTTCTACTCAAGCACGTGGATTCTTCAAACGTCAGTCTGGTGGTAAAGGTCAATTCGGTGATGTATGGATTGAGTTTAGTCCAAACGAAGAAGGTAAAGGATTCGAATTCGAAAACGCAATCGTCGGTGGTGTGGTTCCTCGTGAATTTATCCCAGCGGTTGAAAAAGGTTTGGTAGAATCTATGGCTAACGGTGTTCTTGCAGGTTACCCAATGGTTGACGTTAAAGCGAAGCTTTACGATGGTTCATACCACGATGTCGACTCATCTGAAACTGCCTTCAAGATCGCGGCTTCACTTGCCCTTAAAGAAGCTGCTAAATCAGCACAACCAGCTATCCTTGAGCCAATGATGCTTGTAACCATCACTGTTCCAGAAGAAAACCTTGGTGATGTTATGGGTCACGTAACTGCTCGTCGTGGACGTGTAGATGGTATGGAAGCACACGGTAACAGCCAAATCGTTCGTGCTTACGTTCCACTTGCTGAAATGTTCGGTTACGCAACAGTTCTTCGTTCTGCATCTCAAGGACGTGGTACCTTCATGATGGTATTTGACCACTACGAAGATGTACCTAAGTCAGTACAAGAAGAAATCATTAAGAAAAATAAAGGTGAAGACTAATCAGTCCTCACTCTAGAAGGAAGTCACTTAGTGGCTTCCTTTTGTCTTTAGAAAACACCTCTAAGTATGGTAAAATAGTAGGAGAATAATGTGAGGAAAATGAATGTCAAATAGTTTTGAAATTTTGATGAATCAATTGGGGATACCTGCTGAAATGAGACAGGCTCCTGCTTTAGCACAGGCCGATATTGAGCGAGTTGTGGTTCATAAAATTAGTAAGATATGGGAGTTTCATTTCGTATTTTCTAATATTTTACCGATAGAAATCTTTTTAGAATTAAAGAAAGGTTTGAGGGAAGAATTTTCTAAGACAGGCAATAAAGCTATTTTCGAAATCAAGGCTCTGTCTCAAGAATTTTCAAATCAACTCTTGCAGTTCTACTATAGAGAGGCTTTTTCTGAAGGGCCATGTGCTAGTCAAGGTTTTAAGTCCCTTTATCAGAATTTGCGAATTCGTGCGGAGGGCAATCAACTATTTATTGAAGGATCTGAGGCGATTGATAAGGAACACTTTAAAAAAAATCACCTTCCTAATTTAGCTAAACAACTTGAAAAATTTGGCTTTCCAACTTTTAATTGTCAAGTCGAGAAGAATGATGTCCTGACCCAAGAGCAGGAAGAGGCCTTTCATGCTGAAAATGAGCAGATTGTTCAAGCGGCCAATGAGGAAGCGCTCCGTGCTATGGAACAACTAGAACAGATGGCACCTCCTCCAGCGGAAGAGAAACCATCCTTTGATTTTCAAGCGAAAAAAGTTGCAGCTAAACCGAAGCTGGAAAAGGCGGAGATTACTCCTATGATCGAAGTGACGACTGAGGAAAATCGTCTGGTCTTTGAAGGGGTTGTGTTTGATGTGGAGCAAAAAGTGACCAGAACAGGGCGTGTTTTGATCAACTTTAAAATGACGGACTATACTTCAAGTTTTTCTATGCAAAAGTGGGTTAAGAATGAGGAAGAGGCTCAGAAATTTGATCTAATCAAGAAAAATTCTTGGCTCCGAGTGCGTGGGAATGTGGAGATGAATAACTTCACACGCGATTTGACTATGAACGTGCAAGACGTGCAGGAAGTTATTCACTATGAGCGGAAGGATTTAATGCCAGAAGGAGAACGACGGGTTGAGTTTCATGCTCATACTAATATGTCGACCATGGATGCACTACCAGAGGTAGAAGAAATCGTTGCGACAGCTGCTAAGTGGGGACACAAGGCGGTTGCCATCACAGACCATGGAAATGTTCAGTCCTTCCCACATGGCTATAAGGCTGCTAAGAAAGCGGGAATCCAGCTGATCTATGGTATGGAAGCCAATATCGTGGAGGACCGTGTCCCTATCGTCTACAACGAAGTGGAGATGGACTTGTCGGAAGCGACCTACGTGGTCTTTGACGTGGAAACGACGGGGCTTTCAGCTATCTATAATGATTTGATTCAGGTTGCGGCCTCTAAGATGTACAAGGGGAATGTTATTGCTGAATTTGATGAATTTATCAATCCTGGACATCCCTTGTCAGCTTTTACTACTGAGTTGACTGGAATTACAGATGACCATGTCAAAAATGCCAAACCACTGGAACAAGTTTTGCAAGAATTCCAAGAATTCTGCAAGGATACGGTCTTAGTTGCCCACAATGCGACCTTTGACGTTGGCTTTATGAATGCCAACTATGAGCGTCATGGTCTGCCAAAGATTACTCAGCCAGTTATTGATACGCTGGAGTTTGCTAGAAACCTCTATCCTGAGTATAAACGTCATGGTTTGGGACCTTTGACCAAGCGTTTTGGTGTGGCCTTAGAACATCACCACATGGCCAACTACGATGCGGAAGCTACTGGTCGTCTGCTCTTCATCTTTATCAAAGAGGTGGCAGAAAAACATGGTGTAACCGACTTGGCTAGACTTAACATCGATTTGATTAGTCCAGATTCTTATAAAAAAGCTCGGATCAAGCATGCGACCATCTATGTCAAGAATCAGGTAGGTCTAAAAAATATCTTTAAGCTGGTTTCTTTATCCAATACCAAGTACTTTGAAGGGGTGCCACGGGTTCCGAGAACGGTTTTAGATGCCCATCGGGAAGGTTTGATTTTAGGCTCAGCTTGCTCTGAAGGCGAAGTTTTCGATGCAGTTGTTTCTCAAGGTGTGGATGCGGCGGTTGAGGTGGCCAAGTATTATGATTTTATCGAGGTCATGCCTCCAGCTATCTACGCGCCACTGATTGCCAAGGAGCAGGTTAAGGATATGGAAGAACTCCAGACCATTATCAAAAGTTTGATAGAGGTTGGAGAACGCCTTGGCAAGCCCGTTTTGGCTACCGGAAATGTTCACTATATCGAACCAGAAGAAGAGATTTACCGTGAAATTATCGTCCGTAGTTTGGGACAGGGGGCTATGATTAACCGAACTATCGGTCATGGAGAACATGCCCAACCAGCACCACTTCCAAAGGCTCATTTTCGAACGACTAATGAGATGTTGGATGAATTTGCCTTCTTGGGAGAGGAATTAGCTCGGAAGTTGGTTATTGAAAACACCAATGCTTTGGCAGAAATCTTTGAACCCGTTGAGGTCGTTAAGGGTGACTTGTATACGCCTTTTATCGATAAGGCTGAAGAAACGGTCGCTGAGTTAACCTATAAGAAGGCATTTGAGATTTATGGAAATCCACTGCCAGATATTGTCGATTTGCGGATTGAAAAAGAATTAACTTCTATTCTGGGGAATGGATTTGCCGTGATTTATCTGGCTTCCCAGATGCTGGTGCAACGTTCCAATGAACGGGGTTACTTGGTAGGTTCTCGAGGATCTGTCGGATCTAGTTTCGTTGCGACCATGATTGGGATTACGGAGGTTAATCCTCTATCTCCTCACTATGTCTGTGGTCAGTGTCAATACAGCGAGTTTATCACAGACGGTTCTTATGGTTCAGGTTTTGATATGCCCAATAAGGATTGTCCAAAATGTGGTCACAAACTCAGTAAAAATGGCCAGGATATTCCGTTCGAGACCTTCCTTGGTTTTGATGGAGACAAGGTTCCTGATATTGACTTGAACTTCTCGGGAGAAGATCAGCCTAGTGCCCACTTGGATGTGCGTGATATCTTTGGTGAGGAATATGCCTTCCGTGCAGGAACGGTTGGTACGGTGGCTGCCAAGACTGCCTATGGATTTGTCAAGGGTTACGAGCGGGACTATGGCAAGTTTTATCGTGATGCAGAGGTAGAACGCCTCGCTCAAGGTGCGGCTGGTGTCAAGCGGACGACAGGTCAACACCCGGGGGGAATCGTTGTTATTCCTAACTACATGGATGTCTACGACTTTACGCCTGTTCAGTATCCAGCAGATGACGTGACGGCTGAATGGCAAACCACTCACTTTAACTTCCACGATATCGATGAGAACGTCCTCAAACTTGATGTGCTGGGGCATGATGATCCGACCATGATTCGAAAACTGCAGGACTTGTCTGGGATTGACCCTAATGAAATTCCTATGGATGACGAAGGCGTAATGGCCCTCTTTTCTGGGACTGATGTGCTAGGAGTGACACCTGAGCAAATCGGAACGCCGACGGGTATGTTGGGGATTCCAGAGTTTGGAACCAACTTTGTCCGAGGCATGGTCGATGAAACGCATCCGACGACTTTTGCAGAGTTGCTTCAGCTGTCTGGACTGTCCCACGGTACCGATGTGTGGTTGGGAAATGCCCAAGATTTGATCAAGCAAGGAATAGCGGATCTATCGACTGTTATCGGTTGTCGGGACGACATCATGGTCTACCTCATGCATGCTGGTCTGGAACCTAAGATGGCCTTTACCATTATGGAACGGGTACGTAAGGGTTTGTGGCTGAAGATTTCAGAAGAGGAGAGAAATGGCTATATCGAAGCTATGAAGGCTAATAAGGTTCCAGAGTGGTATATCGAGTCCTGTGGGAAAATCAAGTACATGTTCCCTAAAGCCCATGCGGCAGCCTACGTTATGATGGCCTTGCGTGTAGCTTACTTCAAGGTTCACCATCCCATTTATTATTACTGTGCTTACTTCTCAATCCGTGCGAAAGCCTTTGATATCAAGACTATGGGGGCGGGCTTGGATACCATCAAACGCAGAATGGAAGAAATCTCTGAAAAACGGAAGAACAATGAAGCTTCTAATGTGGAAATTGATCTTTATACAACTCTTGAGATTGTCAATGAGATGTGGGAACGTGGTTTCAAGTTTGGAAAACTCGATCTCTACCGTAGTCAGGCGACAGAGTTCCTCATCGATGGGGATACCCTCATTCCACCATTTGTAGCAATGGATGGTCTAGGAGAGAACGTTGCCAAGCAGCTAGTGCGAGCGCGTGAAGAGGGAGAATTCCTCTCTAAAACAGAATTGCGCAAGCGTGGTGGGCTCTCATCAACATTGGTTGAAAAGATGGATGAAATGGGGATTCTGGGCAATATGCCAGAGGATAACCAGTTGAGTTTGTTTGATGAGTTGTTTTAAAAAAATTGTTTAATCATCTACCCAAAGAGGCTAATGTATATCCAATAGATTTACATTAGCCTTCTTTTTTGTTAAAATAGTCTATAGAAAGAGGGTGAGAGTATGTCAAAGACGAGCATGAGTATCCGTTTGGATAGTGAGGTCAAGGAGCAGGCCCAACAGGTGTTTAATAATCTGGGAATGGATATGACGACTGCCATCAATATTTTCCTTCGTCAAGCTATTCAATATCAGGGTTTACCTTTCGATGTTAGACTAGACGAGAATCGGAAGTTGCTTGAGGTATTAACGGATTTAGACCAAAATCGTAATATGAGCCAATCCTTTGAATCAGTCTCTGACTTGATGGAGGATTTGCGTGCTTAAGATTCGTTATCATAAACAGTTTAAAAAAAGATTTTAAGTTGGCTATGAAGCGTGGTTTGAAGGTAGAATGATTAGAAGAAGTTTTAAATTTTCTTGTTCAAGAAAAAGAACTTCCTGCTATATATCGTGATCATCAATTGACGGCATCCAAGCATTTTCAAGGAGTTCGTGAATGCCATATCCAGCCAGATTGGCTTTTGGTTTATAAAGTAGACAAGGCAGAATTGATTTTAAATTTGCTGAGGACAGGAAGTCATAGTGATTTGTTTTAATAAATTTTAAGGGGGTTCTCATGAAACTAAGAATTTTTGCGGAAGATAAGCCGGCTGAGAAGGTATTTGAATATCAATTAGAACTTGCTGATCAAACAATTCTTCTATCAACAGCACTCTTGTCTGGTGCCATTGCTTTAGCAGGATTATTTTCTGCTTTGAAAGAAAAATAAACAAAAAGAAAAGGAAGAATAGAATGGTTTTACCAAATTTTAAAGAAAATCTAGAAAAATATGCGAAATTGTTGGTTGCGAACGGAATCAATGTGCAACCTGGTCACACTTTGGCTCTCTCTATCGATGTGGAGCAACGTGAGTTGGCTCACTTAATTGTCAAAGAAGCTTATGCCTTGGGTGCGCATGAGGTTATCGTTCAGTGGACAGATGATGTCATTAACCGTGAGAAATTCCTCCATGCGCCGATGGAGCGTTTGGACAATGTGCCAGAATACAAGATTGCTGAGATGAACTATCTTTTAGAGAACAAAGCTAGCCGTCTTGGGGTTCGTTCATCTGATCCAGGTGCCTTGAACGGAGTGGACGCTGACAAGCTTTCGGCTTCTGCTAAAGCTATGGGACTTGCTATGAAGCCAATGCGTATCGCAACTCAATCCAACAAGGTTAGTTGGACTGTAGCAGCCGCTGCTGGACTTGAGTGGGCTAAGAAAGTCTTTCCAAATGCTGCGAGCGATGAAGAAGCAGTTGATCTCCTTTGGGACCAAATCTTCAAAACTTGCCGTGTCTATGAAGAAGATCCTGTTAAGGCTTGGGAAGAGCATGCAGCTATCCTCAAGAGCAAGGCCGATATGCTTAATAAAGAGCAATTTTCAGCCCTTCACTACACAGCGCCAGGGACAGATTTGACACTTGGTTTGCCGAAGAACCACGTTTGGGAATCAGCTGGGGCTATCAATGCACAGGGCGAAGGATTCTTGCCAAATATGCCGACAGAGGAAGTCTTCACAGCACCTGACTTCCGTCGTGCAGATGGTTATGTCACTTCTACAAAACCGCTTAGCTATAACGGAAACATTATTGAAGGTATTAAGGTAACCTTTAAGGATGGACAAATCGTAGATATCACTGCTGAGAAGGGCGATCAGGTCATGAAAGACCTTGTCTTTGAAAATGCGGGTGCGCGTGCCTTGGGTGAATGTGCCTTGGTACCAGATCCAAGCCCAATTTCTCAGTCAGGCATTACCTTCTTTAACACCCTTTTCGATGAGAATGCGTCAAATCACTTGGCTATCGGTGCAGCCTATGCGACTAGCGTAGTTGGTGGAGCGGAGATGAGCGAAGGGGAGCTTGAAGCTGCGGGGCTTAACCGTTCAGATGTTCACGTAGACTTTATGATTGGTTCTAACCAAATGGATATCGATGGTATCCGTGAGGATGGGACACGTGTACCACTCTTCCGTAACGGAGATTGGGCAAATTAAGGAGATAATATGTTAGGAAGTATGTTCGTTGGTCTCCTAGTGGGATTTTTAGCAGGTACTCTGACCAATCGTGGAGAGCGAATGGGATGTTTTGGAAAAATGTTTCTCGGATGGATTGGTGCCTTTATAGGCCACTTGCTTTTTGGGACTTGGGGACCGATAATAGCAGGAACTGCCATTATTCCGGCAGTACTAGGTTCCATGATTGTCTTAGCGATTTTCTGGAGACGAGGAAGTTAATTTCTTAAATCTGATACTCAATGAAAATCAAATAGCAAACTAGGAAACTAGCCGCAGGTTACTCAAAGCACTGTTTTGAGGTTGTAGATAGAACTGACGAAGTCAGCTCAAAACACTGTTTTGAGGTTGCAGATAGAACTGACGAAGTCAGTAACATATATACGGCAAGGCGACGTTGACGCGGTTTGAAGAGTATGAAATGAAAAGGAGGTTGGTCATTGAGACAGCCTCCTTTTGATATGATATAATAGTTCTATGAGATTAGATAAATTTTTAGTTGCCTGCGCTGTGGGGAGCCGAACTGAGGTCAAAAACTTGCTCAAGGCTGGTCGCGTGACGGTAAATGGTAAAAAAGAAAAATCAGCTAAATTGCAGATTGATGAAGAAAGAGATGAGATTCGCTTTGATGGGCAAGTGTTGGAGTATGAAGAGTTTGTCTACTACATGATGAACAAGCCCCAAGGAGTTATCTCAGCGACTGAGGATCCTAAACACAGAACGGTGTTGGACTTGTTGGATGACTTGGCTCGGAGCAAGGAAGTTTTCCCAGTAGGGCGCTTGGATATTGACACGCATGGTCTTTTGCTCTTGACCAATGATGGTCAGCTGGCCCATGCTCTTCTTTCGCCCAAGCGTCATGTGGACAAGACTTATCTGGCACAAGTCAAGGGAATCATGACCCAAGAAGATGTGGATATATTTGCTAAGGGCATTCCGCTCAAAGACTTTACCTGTCAGCCCGCTAGACTGGAGATTGTGTCCATAGATCCAGAAAAGAATCAAAGCCAAATCCGTGTGACCATTGCAGAAGGGAAGTTTCATCAGATCAAGCGTATGGTGGGCTACTGTGGCAAGGAAGTAGTAGACTTGCAACGTTTGACTATGGGAACTCTAGTATTGGATGAGAACTTGCAGCGAGGAGAGTGGCGTCGCTTGACCAAGGAAGAATTAGAAGATCTCCGTGCTAGTATTGCTTAATTTAGTTTATATTCGAAAAAGGTGAGGAAGAATGTCCTTGCCTTTTATGTTTTTCAGTTGCTTCCTTTGTGAAAAGAGTTATAATAGACTGTAGAATAAAAGGAGGAATCTATGAACGCTATTCAAGAATCATTTACTGATAAACTATTTGCCAATTATGAAGCAAATGTCAAATACCAAGCGATTGAAAATGCTGTCAGCCACAACGGAATTTTTGCAGCTCTAGAACGTCGTCAAAGCCATGTAGACAATACACCTGTTTTCTCATTGGATTTGACCAAGGACAAGGTAACAAACCAGAAAGCGTCTGGTCGTTGCTGGATGTTTGCGGCTCTCAACACCTTCCGCCACAAGCTCATCTCACAATACAAACTGGAGAATTTTGAGTTGTCACAGGCTCATACATTCTTCTGGGACAAGTATGAGAAATCCAACTGGTTCTTGGAGCAAGTGATTGCGACTGCAGACCAAGACTTGACAAGCCGTAAGGTTAAATTCCTACTTCAAACACCTCAACAAGACGGTGGACAGTGGGATATGGTGGTCTCTCTTTTTGAGAAATATGGTGTCGTTCCTAAGTCAGTTTACCCTGAGTCTGTTTCTTCTAGCAGCAGCCGTGAGCTCAATGCCATCCTCAACAAATTGCTTCGCCAAGATGCTCAAGTCTTGCGTGACTTGCTTGCTTCTGGTGCAGACCAAGCGACTGTTCAAGCTAAGAAAGAAGACCTCTTGCAAGAAATCTTTAACTTTCTTGCTATGTCTTTAGGACTTCCACCACGTAAATTTGACTTTGCTTATCGCGATAAAGATAACAACTACCAAAGTGAAAAGGGCATTACACCACAAGAGTTTTACAAGAAATATGTCAATCTTCCTCTAGAAGACTACGTTTCTGTTATCAACGCCCCAACTGCTGACAAGCCTTACGGCCAATCTTACACAGTTGAGATGTTAGGAAATGTGGTTGGTAGCCGTGCGGTTCGTTACATCAACGTGCCGATGGAGCGCTTGAAAGAGTTGGCAATTGCTCAAATGCAAGCAGGTGAGACTGTTTGGTTTGGTTCTGATGTCGGCCAGCTCAGCAACCGTAAGGCTGGAATCCTTGCGACAGATGTTTATGACTTTGAATCAAGCATGGACATTAAACTCACTCAAGACAAGGCTGGACGTTTGGATTACAGCGAAAGCTTAATGACCCACGCCATGGTCTTGACAGGTGTTGATTTGGATGAAAATGGGAAGTCAACCAAGTGGAAGGTTGAAAACTCATGGGGAGACAAGGTTGGTACCGATGGTTACTTTGTTGCCTCAGACGCTTGGATGGACGAATACACTTACCAAATCGTTGTCCGTAAGGAATTGCTGACAGCAGAAGAACAAGCTGCCTATGAAGCAGAACCAATTGTACTCGCACCATGGGATCCAATGGGTGCCTTGGCCGAATAAAAGTATAGAAAAAAGGAATCAGATTTTAGAACCTGATTCCTTTTAAGTTGCTTGATTACATGATGTGAAGAACATGTGCCACAATACCCACTGCGAAGAGTGCAAGGATAATAGTGATTGGAGATACTTTTTTCTTAAGCAAGTACATGCAAAGGAGAGTAAGGAGTAGTCCTGATAGTCCAGGGATCAACATATCCAAGTTTTGTTGGAAAGTAGTAACTTTTTCAGGTGTTTGAGACAATCCTTGTCCTACTTGTGCGAATGCTTCTTGGATACCTTTAGATCCTTCTGGCAATTTATCCCAATGGATATAAGCTTTTTCATCTAGTTGAACTTTGGCAACATCGAAAGCAAATTTAATATTTACCCAACGTTGAACAAGGACAGCAAGAATGAACATACCAAGGATAGAAGCTCCTTTAGTGATGTCTTGGAGGATACCGCCAGACATATCTTTAGTGATTTCTGATCCAGCCTTGTATCCAATCTCTTGTGTATACCACAAGAATGACATACGAATCAAGTTCCAAAGAACGAAGAAGAGGATTGGACCTAAGATATTACCAGTAAGGGCAAGTGAAGCACCGAGTGATCCAAGGATTGGGCGTACTGTAAACCAGAATACTGGGTCACCGATACCAGCAAGAGGTCCCATCATACCGATTTTAACCCCTTGGATAGCAGCATCATCAATTTCAACACCGTTAGCACGTTCTTCTTCAAGTGCAAGAGTAACCCCCATGATTGGAGCGGCTACATATGGGTGAGTGTTGAAGAACTCAAGATGGCGTTCAAGAGCAGCGATTTGATCTTCTTTTTTAGTGTAGAGTTTTTTAAGAGCTGGAATTAATGAGTAAGCCCAACCCAAGTTTTGCATACGTTCATAGTTCCAAGAACCTTGTAAGAAAGTTGAACGCCACCAAACTTTTTTACGATCTGATTTAGTTAATTGAAGTTTTTCAGTCATGATGTTTTCAGTCCTTTCTTATCTTAGTAGTCTTCTAGGATATCGCCGATTGGGTCGTTAGAAGTTGCGGCTCCACCGCCACCGTTTCCACCAGTTTTAGAAAGGTGAAGGTAGATAAGAGCGATAGCAACACCGATAGCACCAAATCCGATTAGAGTAATATCTGACACGGCAGCAAGCACGAAACCGATAGCGAAGAATGGCCATACTTCACGAGTTGCCATCATGTTGATAACCATAGCGTAACCAACGGCAACAACCATACCACCACCGATAGCCATACCATCTTTGAGCCAATCAGGCATAGCATTTAGAATGCTTTGTACTGTTTCAGTTGGTACCATTAGAAGGAGTGCTGCAGGGACTGCAATACGAAGACCTTGAAGAAGAAGTGCGACAAAGTGAGCACGTTCAACTGCTTTGAAGTCACCTTTTTTAGCAGAAGCATCAGCAGTGTGAACCAATCCGACAGAGAGTGTACGGACAATCATAGTCAAGAATAGACCAGCAACTGCAAGAGGGATAGCAACCGCTTGGGCAACACCGATACCTGTCTTAGTAAAGTCGCCACCAAGAACCATGATAATGGCAGCAGCAACAGAAGCAAGAGCAGCGTCAGGAGCTACGGCAGCTCCGATGTTAGCCCAACCAAGGGCGATCATTTGAAGAGAACCACCAAGGATAATCCCTGCTTCAAGGTTACCGGTAACAAGACCGATAAGGGTACAAGCTACGATTGGTTGATGGAATTGGAACTGGTCGAGGATACCTTCAAGACCTGCTAGGAAGGCTACAACGACTACTAAAACCATAGAAATAATAGACATCTTTAAAATCCTTTCATAAAATCGATTATTGCACGTTTGCTTTGTTGATCAAGTCAAACAAATCTTTTTTGGTGTCGTTTGGTACTTTACGTACATCAAATTCAACACCAAGGTCACGCATTTTTTCAAATGTAGCAACGTCTTCTTTATCCATAGACAAAACGTTGTTAACCATTGTTTTACCAGTTGAGTGAGCCATTGATCCAACATTAAGAGTTTTGATTGGCACGCCACCTTCGATAGCACGAAGGGCATCTTGAGGTGTTTCAAACAAGATAAGGGCATGTGTTCCTCCGAAGCGAGGATCTTTTGCAACGTCGATTAGTTTTTGGATAGGAACAACATTTGCTTTCACTTTACCTGGAGCTGCTTGTTTAATCAATTCTTTACGTAATTCGTCTTTAGCTACGTTATCTGAAGCAACGATGATACGGTCTGCTTTTGAATCTGGAGTCCAAGCAGTTGCAACTTGACCGTGAAGTAAACGAGTGTCTAGACGGGCAAGGTTGATTTTGAGTTTACCGTCTCCGATGACAGTTCCTTCTGGAATAGCAGCTTGGGCAACTGGAGCAGCTGCAGCGCTTGCTACTTCCTCAACTGGGTTTAGCTCTTCTGGAAGAGCTTTGATGCCATCTTTGGCTTCTTTAATGATATTAGCAGCGACTTTTTCTACACCTGCAGCAGCGTCCATGAGGCGCTCTGTGTAGGCTTGAATTAACATCGGTAAGTTAAGTCCTGTGATGATGGCAAACTTACGCTCAGGATTTTCTCCCATCACGCGACTAGCTTGGTTAAATGGAGATCCACTCCAAAGGTCAGCCAAAACTAGAACCTCATCTTCTGCGTCAAATGCAGCAACAGCGTTATTAAACTTAGCGTATAGATCATCAGGACCTTCATTTGGCATAAAGGTTACAACTTGAACCTTTTCTTGTTCACCAAAGATCATAGATCCTGACTGATGAATACCCGCAGCAAATTCGCCGTGGCTCGCAATAATGATTCCGATACTCATTATTGTCATTCCTCCTTTTTTGTTTTAGTTTTCGTTTAAGAAAACTTTAAGACTTTTTAAGTATAAACCGTTTTCATCTAAAAATCAACTATTTATCATAAAATAATTAAAAAGATTACATCTGAAAATATTGATATATTGAGTTTTAGAGAAGTTTTTTTGAATCCTTATTTAAAAATTTAATATAAAAAAGTTGGAAGCGTATTCCAACTTTTAAAATAGGTTTTTATTAGATTAGTGGGTGAAGTCGAGTACCATACGTCCTTGAATTTGACCTTTTTCCATTTCGTCGAAAATTGCCACAGCATCTTCTATTGGACGTTTTTGAACAACTGGAACTACCAAACCTTCAGCACCGAATTGGAAGGCTTCTTCCAAGTCTTTACGAGTTCCAACGAGAGAACCGATGACTTGGATTCCATCTAGAACAGTTTTCACGATGCTGAGTTCCATCATTTCAGAAGGAAGACCAACAGCGACTACGCGACCACCGGCACGAACTGAGTCAACAGCCTGGTTGAAGGCAACTTTAGACACAGCAGTTACGACAGCTGAATGAGCTCCACCATCAGTTTTTTCCTTGATGAGTCCAGGTACATCTTCAACTTCGAGGCCGTTAATAACAATGTCCGCACCTACTTCTTTTGCAAGGGCAAGTTTGTCGTTATTGATATCAACTGCGATGACATGAGCATTGAATACTTTTTTAGCGTATTGAACAGCTAGGTTACCAAGTCCACCAGCACCGTAAAGAACAACCCATTGACCTGGTTCAACTTTTGCTTCTTTTATAGCTTTATAGGTTGTTACACCAGCACATGTGATAGAAGAGGCTTGGGCTGGATCAAGTCCGTCAGGAACTTTAACAGCATAGTCAGCAGTTACGATACATTGTTCAGCCATACCACCGTCTACTGAGTAGCCAGCATTTTTTACTGTACGGCAAAGAGTTTCACGGCCAGTTGTACAGTATTCGCAAGTGCCACATCCTTCAAAGAACCAAGCAACGCTGACGCGGTCACCGACTTTAAGGCTTTTCACATCTGGGGCAATTTCTTTAACGATACCAACACCTTCGTGGCCAAGAACGCGTCCTGGTACTTGACCAAAGTCACCATGGGCAACGTGGAGGTCAGTGTGGCAAACACCACAGTATTCAATTTCTACAAGTGCTTCCCCAGTTTCAAGTGGACGGAGTACTTTTTCTTCAACAGCAACACCAGTGCTTTCTGGATTAACAACAACAGCTTTCATAGCTATCCTCCTTGATATTGACCGAGAACAGGGATAACGGGACTGGATTGATTTTGTGTCAACAGAGTCGAGTATGACGAGCTCTCTTGTATTTATATGTGAATTATATCACAAAAGAAAGCCTTTTCCAAGGTTTTGGAGGCAAAAAGTAGAACAATCGATTAACTGGTTGATGAGACTGTGAAAAGAGCACAAAGACCAGCTCGCAAGCTGGTCAGAATGAACTATAAGAATAAGTCTTGCAGGGTTTTGGCAACTCCGTCTTGGTCATTTGTCAAGGAAATTTGCTCATCTGCATAGGGGAGTAGCTCTGGGTTGGCATTTTTCATTGCATAACCTTTCACAGCAAAAGCAAGCATTTCGGTATCATTGTGTTCGTCTCCAAAGGCAATCAAATCCTTTTTATCGCGGTTCATTACCTTGAGCAAGTAGTCCAAAGCAAAGGCCTTGTTGACACCTTTTGGGGTACACTCAAGGATATTGAGCGGCCCTCCCCAGGTATTGATAGACAGTTGATGCTGGTAGAAGGCGTTCATTTCTTTTGCAAGGGCATACTTGTCACTGGCTCTGGTCTGCAACAGGATACAGTTAGGATCCTTAGTTACCAACTCAGGCTGGAATTGATTTTCAGGCTGGAAAGCTTCTACACCAAATAGTTTGGGATTAGCAATTTCTTCATTAGGATTTGTAATGTAGAATTTTTTACGATATTCTCCAGCGATAAAATCGGCTTGAATGTCCTCTGAACGTCGAACCATGTCTAGCAGATATTTTTTGTCTACGGTTAAACACTTTTCAAAGCTCCAAACTTGGTCTGGTAAATGAGTAAGGGAGCCGTTGAAATTAATCATAGGAGTGTCTAAGCCCAGTTCACGGTAAAAATCTTTTGACATACGGTAAGGGCGACCTGTCGTAATAATAACCTGATGGCCTTTTTCAGCAACTTTTTTGATGGTTTTTTTGGTAAAGTCAGAAATTTGACTGTCTGAGTTGAGCAGGGTTCCATCCAGGTCAACTGCAATAATTTTCTTCGTCATAGGGACCTTTCTAGTGTCTTTTCAGATAAGATGTCTACTATTATAACAGAAAGCAGGCAGAAAAGCAGATTCGAAACAAAAAAAGAAATTTCATCAAATTCTTAAATAAATCAAACAAAGATATTGAAAAAGTGAATGATAAATGATATAATTCTATTATTGTTCGTAAAAATTAAAAGGAGATTGATAATGGACAAATTATTTAAACTAAAAGAGAACGGTACAGACGTTCGTACAGAGGTTCTCGCTGGTTTAACAACTTTCTTTGCAATGAGCTATATTCTCTTTGTAAACCCACAAATTCTTTCGCAAACAGGAATGCCTGCTCAGGGTGTATTCCTCGCAACGATTATCGGTGCAGTTGCTGGTACCCTGATGATGGCCTTCTACGCCAACTTGCCATATGCTCAAGCGCCAGGTATGGGACTCAATGCCTTCTTTACCTTTACAGTTGTATTTGGACTCGGTTATTCTTGGCAAGAAGCCCTAGCTATGGTCTTCATCTGTGGAATTATCTCATTGATTATTACCTTGACAAATGTTCGTAAAATGATCATTGAATCGATTCCAAACGCCCTTCGTTCAGCTATTTCAGCTGGTATCGGTGTCTTCCTTGCCTACGTAGGTATTAAGAATGCTGGACTTTTGAAATTTTCTATCGATCCAGGAAATTACACGGTTGCAGGAGAAGGGGCTGATAAGGCTCAAGCAGCGATTACAGCAAATGCTTCAGCAGTTCCAGGCTTGGTCAGCTTTAATAATCCAGCTGTTTTGGTGGCTCTTGCAGGACTTGCTATTACAATCTTCTTTGTCATTAAAGGGATTAAAGGAGGAATTATCCTCTCTATCTTGACAACAACTGTTCTTGCTATCGCAGTTGGTTTGGTAGATTTGTCTAGTATCGATTTTGCTAATAACCATGTTGGTGCAGCCTTTGAAGACTTGAAGACAGTCTTTGGTGCAGCTCTTGGTTCAGAAGGTTTGGGAGCTTTGATTTCAGATACAGCTCGCTTGCCTGAAACTCTGATGGCCATTCTTGCCTTCTCATTGACAGATATTTTTGATACAATTGGTACCTTGATCGGTACAGGTGAAAAAGTTGGTATCGTAGCGACAAATGGTGAAAATCACCAATCAGCTAAGTTGGACAAGGCTCTTTACTCTGACTTGATTGGTACTTCAATTGGTGCCATTGCAGGTACTTCAAACGTAACGACTTATGTTGAGTCTGCTGCTGGTATTGGTGCTGGTGGACGTACTGGTTTGACAGCCTTGGTTGTAGCTATCTGTTTTGCGATCTCAAGCTTCTTTAGTCCACTTCTAGCGATCGTACCAACAGCCGCTACAGCTCCAATCTTGATTATCGTTGGGATTATGATGTTGGCTAGCTTGAAAAATATCCATTGGGACGATATGTCTGAAGCGGTTCCTGCTTTCTTCACATCTATCTTTATGGGATTCAGCTACTCTATCACTCAAGGGATTGCAGTTGGTTTCTTGACTTACACTTTGACTAAGCTTGTTAAAGGTCAAGCTAAAGATGTTCATGTCATGATTTGGATTTTGGATGCCTTGTTTATCCTTAACTACATCAGTATGGCACTATAAATGCTATAATATAAAAAGGGGTTTTCCCCTTTTTATATTATAGTTACTTGAAAATTGCTTCAAACTAGGTAGGTGATTTTGATTGAATGGTAGGAGTATGATTGATGATAAGAAAGAATATTTGGGATGAAGTATTAAACAGGGGGAAGTGGTTAATAATCTTTCTAGTAGGGCTTTTGTTTTCTCAGTTTCCTTTAGCCCTAGCAACTTTTTTAACTAGCAGAAAATTTCCACTGCTTCAAACTGGACTATTAGTAGGGGCCTTATCTCTTGTGGTTTTAACTGTATTTATAATAGGTGCTAGGAAAACACAGTTGGCTAGTTTTGGTTTATCGTTTTTCAAGGCTAAGGATTTGGCTAGATTGGCCTTAAGCTATCTAGTGATTCTTGCCTTTAATATTCTTGGTGTGGTCTTACTGCATTTGATGAATGAAACAACAACCAGCAATCAATCAAATATTAATGATTTGGTCCAGAATAGTTCCTTAATTTCCAGTTTTTTCTTACTGGTTCTAATAGCTCCTATTTGTGAGGAGACTTTATGTCGAGGAGTGATTCCTAAAAAACTCTTTCGTGGTAAAGAAAATGTGGGTTATATAGTCGGTGCTATTATCTTTGCCTTGCTTCATTTACCGACAAATCTACCTTCTCTTCTTATCTATGGAGGAATGTCAACTGTGCTAACTTGGACAGTTTATAAAACCCAACGTTTGGAAATGTCTATCTTACTTCACATGATTGTTAATGGAGTTTTTTTCTGTTTGTTAGCTCTTGTGGTGATCATGAGTCGGACATTAGGGATTTCTGTTTAAGATTATTGACAATTGCTTACTTGTTTCTACTGGGAAAAAGATGAATGCAATCGTGTCCATCTTTTTCTTTTTATGGTAAAATAGAGAAATAATATGGTGAAAAGCCTTGAGGGAGTGACCGATATGTCAAGTAAAGCCAATCGTGCAAAGACAGCTATTTGCGGAATTATCAATGTAACCCCAGACTCCTTTTCGGATGGTGGTCAATTTTTTGCTCTTGAGCAAGCACTCCAGCAGGCTCGGAAGTTGATCGCAGAGGGAGCGAGTATGCTAGATATCGGCGGAGAATCGACTCGGCCGGGAAGTAGCTATGTTGAGATAGAAGAGGAAATCCAGCGTGTTGTTCCAGTGATCAAAGCGATTCGCAAGGAAAGTGATGTCCTCATCTCTATTGATACTTGGAAGAGTCAAGTAGCAGAAGCTGCTTTGGCTGCTGGTGCCAATCTAGTCAATGATATCACTGGTCTAATGGGTGATGAAAAAATGGCTCATGTGGTAGCTGAAGCGAGAGCGCAAGTGGTCATCATGTTTAATCCAGTTATGGCACGACCTCAGCATCCTAGTTCGCTTATCTTCCCTCATTTTGGCTTTGGTCAAACCTTTACAGAAAAAGAGTTAGCTGACTTTGAAACATTGCCAATCGAAGACTTGATGGAGGCTTTCTTTATACGAGCACTATCGAGAGCAGAGGAAGCTGGTATTGCGCCAGAAAATATCCTGTTGGATCCAGGAATTGGCTTTGGTCTGACCAAGAAAGAAAATCTGCTTCTTTTACGGGACCTGGATAAACTACATCAGAAAGGCTATCCAATCTTTCTCGGAGTGTCGCGCAAGAGGTTTGTTATCAATATTCTTGAAGAAAATGATTTTGAAGTCAATCCTGAGACAGAACTTGGTTTCCGCAATCGAGATACGGCTTCGGCTCATGTAACCAGTATCGCTGCGAGACAGGGTGTGGAAGTGGTGCGCGTGCATGATGTGGCTAGTCACAGGATGGCAGTTGAAATTGCTTCGGCTATTCGTCTGGCTGATGAAGCGGAAAATCTAGATTTAAAACAATATAAATAAGATGAAAGAATTTGAAAATAATCAGTGGATTGCTAACTATCGGACGGACCAACCGCATTTTGGCTTGGAACGCATGGTGGAACTGTTAGCTTTGCGTGGCAATCCCCATCTCAAACTCAAGGTTATCCATATCGGAGGAACCAATGGCAAGGGCTCGACCATTGCTTTTTTGAAAAATATGCTAGAAAAGATGGGGCTGAGAGTTGGTGTTTTCAGCTCGCCCTATCTCATTCATTACACAGACCAGATTAGCATCAATGGGGAATCTATCCCAGAAGCGAGGCTAGAATCCCTCATGTCAGACTATCAGACTTTGCTGGAAGGGGAATCGGCTACCAATTTGCAGGGGACAACCGAGTTTGAGATTATCACAGCCATAGCCTATGACTACTTTGCCTCAGAGCAAGTAGATGTGGCTATCATGGAAGTGGGCATGGGTGGACTCTTGGATAGTACCAATGTTTGCCAGCCTATTCTAACAGGCATTACGACCATTGGATTGGACCATGTAGCCCTACTTGGTGACACCTTGGAAGCCATAGCAGAGCAGAAAGCTGGTATTATCAAACAAGGTATTCCCTTGGTGACAGGTCGTATCGCTCCAGAAGCTTTGGCTGTCATTGACGCTATTGCGAAAGATAAAAATGCGCCGAGACTTGCCTACGGGGCAGATTATCATGTCAGTCACCAAGAGAGTGTGGTAACGGGTGAAGTCTTTGACTATACAAGTGCTGTCAGACAAGGTCGCTTCCAGACTGGCCTGCTTGGTTTGCACCAGATAGAGAATGCTGGGATGGCTATAGCTTTACTTGATGCTTTTTGTCAGGAGGATGACCGAGAACTAGCAAGCAATCACTTGCTTGCTCAAGCACTAGAAGAAACAAGATGGCCGGGGCGTCTGGAGGTCGTGTCAAGGAACCCCTTGATGATCTTGGACGGGGCCCACAATCCCCATGCTATCAAGGCTTTATTGGCAACCTTGCAAGAACGCTTTGCGGATTATCGTAAGGAAATCCTCTTTACTTGTATCAAAACCAAGGCCTTGGAGGATATGTTGGACTTGCTGGGGGCCATGCCAGATACCGAGCTTACTCTGACACATTTTGACGATAGTCGGGCGACTGATGAAAGCGTGCTGAAAGAGGCAGCTAAGTCTAGAAATCTCAGCTACCAAGGTTGGCAGGATTTTCTAGAGCAGAAATTGACAGATAAAAAAGAAGAGAAAAAAACAGTTAGGATTGTCACGGGTTCCTTGTATTTCTTGAGCCAAGTGAGGGCCTATCTGATGGAGAGGAAGAATGAAAATGGATACACAAAAGATTGAAACAGCTGTAAAAATGATTATCGAGGCTGTGGGAGAGGACGCTAACCGCGAGGGCTTGCAGGAAACACCTGCTCGTGTGGCCCGTATGTACCAAGAGATTTTTTCAGGGCTTGGTCAAACAGCGGAGGAACATTTGTCAAAATCCTTTGAGATTATTGACGATAATATGGTGGTAGAAAAGGATATTTTTTTCCATACCATGTGTGAACATCACTTCTTGCCATTTTATGGTAGAGCGCATATTGCCTACATTCCAGATGGTCGTGTAGCAGGTTTGTCTAAGCTAGCCCGTACGGTTGAAGTTTATTCGAAAAAACCACAAATTCAAGAACGATTGAATATCGAAGTAGCCGATGCCTTGATGGAGTATCTAGGTGCTAAAGGAGCCTTTGTTGTCATTGAGGCGGAACATATGTGTATGAGCATGCGTGGTGTCAGAAAACCAGGCACTGCAACCTTGACGACAGTAGCTCGTGGTCTATTTGAAACAGATAAGGACCTCCGAGATCAGGCTTATCGTTTAATGGGACTATAATACTCTTCGAAAATCAAATTCAAACCACGTCAGCTTCTATCTGCAACCTCAAAACAGTGTTTTGAGCAGCCTGCGGCTAGCTTCCTAGTTTGCACTTTGATTTTCATTGAGTATAAAAAGAATCCGCTTTGGGCGGATTTTTCTAGAAAGGACTAGTTATGGATCAACTGCAGATTAAGGATTTGGAAATTTTTGCCTATCATGGTATGTTCCCTAGTGAGAAAGAATTGGGGCAGAAGTTTGTTATTTCCGCAATCCTATCCTATGATATGACCAAAGCGGCTACAGACTTGGATTTAACAGCCTCTGTCCATTACGGAGAACTGTGTCAGCAGTGGACGACTTGGTTTCAGGAAACCACTGAGGACTTGATTGAAACGGTAGCTTACAAATTGGTAGAACGTACTTTTGAGACCTATTCTCTTGTCCAAGAAATCAAGCTGGAACTGAAAAAACCTTGGGCGCCAGTGCATTTGCCACTAGATACTTGCTCAGTAACCATCCATCGCCGTAAGCAACGGGCCTTTATCGCCCTAGGAAGCAATATGGGGGATAAGCGAGAAAACTTGAAACAAGCCATTGAGAAAATGCGAAATCGTGGCATCCATATTCTCAAAGAGTCCAGTTTCTTGACGACGGAGCCTTGGGGTGGTGTGGAGCAGGATAGCTTTGCTAATCAAGTGGTTGAGGTTGAAACCTGGTTGCCGGCTCCAGTGATATTAGAGACCTTGTTAGCCATTGAGTCAGAGATGGGACGGGTGAGAGAAGTACATTGGGGGCCTCGTTTGATTGATTTGGACTTGCTCTTTGTGGAGGATCAGATCCTTTATACAGATGATCTTATCTTGCCTCATCCTTACCTAGCGGAACGCCTTTTTGTCCTTGAATCCTTACAGGAAATTGCGCCTCATTTTATCCATCCTACATTAAAGCAACCTGTCCGTAACTTGTATAATGCTTTGAAAAAATAAAAAAACTCTAGTTTTCAGTAGTTTATAACTGAAGGCTAGAGTTTTTAAAATAGGTCATTTTCTTCTGGGAGGAGGATAGTCTCTCTACCGTCCATGTCTAAAACTAGGACTCTGGGGGGATAAAGAGGGTCGAAAGGGTGGTTGAAGTCAAAATCAATGGCTGTAGGGAGGTGTTGACTTGAGAAGTGGAAGGTAATTTTTCCTTGGTTATTAAGCAATTGAAACTCGAGTTCCTCCTCCAATTCAAAGACATTTTTTAAGAAGTGGTCGATGATATACCAAAAAGAGTCAATAACGTCATCAGGCAAGCTGGTAACAATGCCAAAACTAGCTGACCGCATGTGGGTATTGGTAAAAGCCATATTTCTTCCCCCTTTCTTTTCCCTTATCATACAGCAAATAGGATTAAAAATCAAGAAAAGGTGATTTTTTCTTCATAAACATAGCTTTCTATGAAATTTTTTTCAAACAATCTTCAAAAAATACTTGAAAGTGTTTACAAATAGTGATAAAATGGAATAAGTAGAATCATGAAAACGAAATTTTCATACCGTCTCTTTTTTGGAGTCTCGTGAGGTATGATATAGAAAGGAAATGGAATGAATACAGACGATACAGTAACGATTTATGATGTCGCCCGTGAAGCAGGAGTTTCAATGGCGACGGTTAGCCGTGTAGTCAATGGCAATAAGAATGTAAAAGAGAACACCCGTAAAAAAGTGCTTGAGGTGATTGATCGTTTAGATTACCGTCCAAATGCTGTGGCGCGTGGTCTTGCAAGTAAAAAGACAACCACTGTCGGTGTGGTGATCCCAAATATTACCAATGGCTATTTCTCAACGCTTGCTAAAGGGATTGACGATATCGCTGAAATGTACAAGTATAATATTGTCCTTGCTAATAGTGATGAGGATGATGACAAGGAAGTTTCAGTTGTCAATACCCTGTTTTCTAAGCAAGTGGATGGTATCATCTTTATGGGGTACCACTTGACTGAAAAAATTCGTTCAGAGTTTTCTCGTTCTCGGACACCAGTTGTTCTTGCAGGAACTGTGGATGTAGAACATCAGCTTCCAAGTGTCAATATTGACTACAAACAAGCAACGATTGATGCAGTAACCTACCTTGCTAAAGAAAATGAGCGCATCGCTTTTGTTAGCGGTCCACTAGTGGATGACATCAATGGTAAGGTTCGTTTGGTTGGCTACAAGGAAGCCTTGAAAAAAGCAGGTATTTCTTATAGCGAAGGATTGGTATTTGAATCTAAGTACACTTATGAAGACGGTTATGCCTTGGCAGAACGCTTGATTTCATCAAATGCAACTGCAGCAGTTGTAACAGGTGATGAATTGGCAGCAGGTGTCTTGAACGGCCTTGCTGATAAGGGTGTGTCTGTGCCAGAAGAGTTTGAAATCATTACTAGTGATGATTCACAAATCTCACGCTTTACCCGTCCAAACTTGACAACTATTGCCCAACCTCTTTATGACCTTGGTGCTATTAGTATGCGTATGTTGACTAAGATTATGCACAAGGAAGAGTTGGAAGAACGTGAAGTTCTCTTACCTCATGGTTTGACAGAACGTCGCTCAACACGAAAACGTAAATAGAAAAAATCAGGGAATCGTGAAGATTTCCTGATTTGTTTTTAGAGGAGAGAATTATACTCAATGAAAATCAAAGTGCAAATTAGGAAGCTAGCAGCAGATTGCTCAAAGTACAGCTTTAAGGTTGTAGATAGAACTGACGAAGTCAGTAACCATACATACGGTAAGGCGACGTTGACGCGGTTTGAAGAGATTTTCTAAGAGACTTACCCTTCCATATAGTCTTTCAAAGCCTGTCCTGTTAGTCCGGCATTGAGGGCAATGAGGAGTTTCAAGCGGGCTTTTTGGGCGTTGAGTTCTTTAACAAAGAAGACACCAGATTTTTGCAACTGCACGCCTCCACCTTGGTAGGCATAGACAGGCTCAGCGATACCGTTAAAGCATCGCGAAACCAGGGCGACTGGGATTCCTTTTTGCAGAAGGCTTTCTAACTTTTGAGACGTTTCTTTGGGAATATTACCAGCTCCGAAGGCTTGGATAATCAAACCGTCCAATTGTTCCAAATCCAGCATATCAATCAGCTCATCTGTCATACCAGCATAAGCAGAGATGATAGGGACTAATCCTTGTATGTGATCAAGGTCAAAGCGGACACGGGGTTCAGCTGTTTTGAAGTAGAGGATTTCCTGTTTCATGATCAGACCAAGTGGCCCGTGCGTTGGAGTCTGGAAGGTGCTGACGTTGGTCGTATGTGTTTTGGTAACATACTTGGCAGCGTGGATTTCATCGTTCATAACAACCAAAACTCCTTTGTCAGCAGCCCTGTTATCGCTAGCTACCCGCAAAGCACTCAGATAATTATAAACACCGTCACTGCCGAGTTCGTTGGAGCTGCGCATGGCCCCTGTTAGAACGATAGGCATATGGGGAACTTCCATGGTATCAAGGAAATAGGCTGTTTCCTCTAGAGTATCGGTCCCGTGTGTGATTACCACTCCATCGTAGTTAGCCGCTTCTTCTTTGATTTTTTGGTAGAGGGCCAGCATATGCTTGGGTTTAATATGGGGGCTTGGCAGGTTAAAAAAGTCCAAGGTGTGGACTTGGATTCCTTCAAGTGGGTTGGACACATGGTTCATGGGATTATCTGAACTAGTCACAACAGCGCCAGAAGCATCGGCCTGCATGGAAATAGTTCCACCTGTATGTAAAACAAGGATTTTCTTAGGCATGATTTACTCACTCTTTCTGAAATGTGGTATAATCATTGTATCACAAAAGGGGAGATTGGGATAGGATGGAAGTCAAAGCTGTTTTTTTTGATATCGATGGAACCTTGGTCAACGATCGCAAGAGTGTTTTGAAATCCACTAAGGACGCGATTAAGATTGTCAAAGAACAAGGAGTACTTGTCGGCGTAGCGACAGGTCGAGGACCTTTTTTTGTTAAGGAATTGATGGACGATTTGGATCTGGATTTTGCGGTAACCTACAATGGCCAGTATATCTTTACTAAAGAAAGAGTCTTGTTTACGAGCCCGATTTCCAAGTTACATTTGCGTCAGCTAATTTCTTATGCTAAAAAAGAGGGCAAGGAGATTGCCCTAGGGACCAAGGATGCCATGCTAGGTTCTAAAATCATGTCCTTTGGTTTGGGTTCTTTTTCCCAACGAATCAGTCGCTTCGTTCCCTCAGTTTTAACTCGGACAGTGAGTCATTCCTTTAATCGTATGGTCAGCAAGGTTGTTCCCCAAAAGGAAGAAGACCTGCTTCATCTGATGAATCAGCCTATCTACCAAGTTTTGATGCTGATGACACCAGAAGAATCTGAGAAGGCGGCAGCAGATTTTCAAGATTTGAAATTGACACGTAGCAATCCTTTTGCAGCGGATGTCATCAATCAAGGAAATTCTAAATTGGAAGGCATACGCCGAGTTGGGAAAGAATATGGTTTCGATCTCAACCAAGTCATGGCCTTTGGTGACTCAGATAACGACCTAGAAATGCTGGCAGGTGTTGGTATGTCGGTCGCTATGGGAAATGGTAGTAGCAGTGTTAAGGAAGTTGCTAAGCATATTACCACCAGCAATCAGCAAGACGGAATCCATAAGGCCCTAGAACATTTTGGTGTTTTAGCTTCAGAAACAGTCTTTGTCAGCCGTGACTATCATTTCAATAAGGTCAAGACCTTCCACCACATGATGGATGAACGAACCCAAGAAGAACCTCGAGCTTGGGATTTAGAAGGTGCAACCCATAGGGCTGGCTTTAAAATAGAAGAATTGGTGGAGTTTGTTCGAGCTGCCAGCCCTTCTGAAGAGGACTTTGGTCAAGCTCTATCGCAACTTCATCAGGCCCTTGATAAGGCAGCAGATAAGGTAGCACAGAAGACGCCTGCTCAGCAAGATTTGGTAGGGCAAGTGGATGCCTTGATTGACACACTTTACTTTACCTACGGTAGTTTTGTCTTGATGGGAGTGGACCCAGAACGTATTTTTGACATTGTCCATCAGGCTAATATGGGGAAAATTTTCCCTGACGGCAAGGCTCATTTTGATCCAGTGACCCATAAAATCTTAAAACCAGATGATTGGGAAGAAAAATATGCTCCAGAACCTGCTATTAAAAAGGAACTGAAGCGCCAGCTCAAGGCTTACGAACGCCATAAAGAGAGAAATAAATCGTAAACAAGAAGGAGCTAGGGGCTCCTTTTCTTTATAATTATAAGGTTTTTTCTTGTTCTCTCACCACCAGCAAATCAACCTTAGCATGGCGGAGAATGTATTCAGATGAAGAGCCAACCAAGAGGCGTTCAAAGGCGTTGAGACCAGTTGCGCCAACGAGGATGAGGTCCACTTCCTCAGCATCGGGAATAGTACGTGCCAAGAGGGTTTTTGGATTTCCCATTTCAATGACGATATGAACATCTGCCACACCAGCATCTTTAGCACGTTTTTCGTACTCTTTCATCAGACTTTCAGCGTCGACTTGGAGTTCTTCGTAAACTTCAGCATCAAAGGTGGATACACTTTGGAGTGCGCGTGTGTCAATGACATGTGCGATGGTGAGTTTAGCGTCGTTTCGTAGAGCAGAATGAACTCCCTTGACAAAAGCCAAGTCTGCTTCTTTAGAACCATCGATTGCGACCATGATATTTTGGTAACGTTGTGCCATAATGAAACCTCCTGAAATTTTCTTACTATAATTGTAAACCTTTTCACTATAGAAGTAAAGCAAAAAAAGTATTTTTTAAAAGAATGTTAGCGATTAAAATCTATATAAATATATGATAAAATAAAAGAAAGGATAGCAGGAAAGAAGTGAAGGGAGGGATAATGATGAAAAGCTCTTTTCAAAAATCAAATTTCCTTTATTATGGAATTATCCTAGTTTCAGTCTTGCTAGAAGTTATCATGATCTGGCAATTAGAGAAGCTAATTCCACTTCTCTATCCAGGTTTTATCGGATTTTTAGTCTTTCACCTACTCTACCATCTAATCTTATTCCTAGTTGCAAAACGAAGTGGGCGTTGGGACTACTTGATGATATGGGGACTTTTCCTCATGTTCAATCTTCTCTATGACTCCTTTTTAGGCTTGCTTTTTCTAGGTTTATCTTTTGGTATGTGATCTTTCTTTGGCAAAATACCTGCTATCTCCCCTGTCTTGGCCTCGCTTTTAGCGAGTTTTTTCTTCTATACGAACTTAGTAACCCATTTCAGTAAACTTGTCGCATTCTCTTTCTAGTGGTATAATGTTACTATCCTGATGAATTGAGGAAACAAGATGAAAGAATATAACAAGTCTAGTAAGTTAGAGCATGTTGCTTATGATATCCGTGGTCCTGTTTTGGAAGAAGCCATGCGGATGCGAGCAAACGGCGAAAAGATTTTACGTCTGAATACAGGAAATCCAGCAGAATTTGGCTTTACAGCGCCAGACGAGGTCATTCATGACTTGATTATGAATGCGCGTGATAGTGAAGGTTACTCTGACTCCAAAGGGATTTTCTCAGCCCGTAAGGCCATCATGCAGTATTGCCAATTGAAGAAATTTCCAAACGTAGATATTGATGATATTTACCTTGGAAATGGTGTCAGTGAGCTGATTGTCATGTCCATGCAGGGACTTTTGGACAATGGGGATGAGGTCTTGGTGCCTATGCCAGACTATCCTCTATGGACAGCTGCTGTCAGCCTAGCTGGAGGAAATGCCGTTCACTATATCTGTGATGAAGCTGCAGAATGGTACCCAGATATTGACGATATCAAGTCAAAAATCACTTCCAATACCAAGGCAATCGTCCTTATCAATCCAAATAACCCAACTGGAGCCCTTTATCCGAAGGAACTCTTGCTGGAGATTATTGAGATTGCCCGTCAAAATGATTTGATTATCTTTGCGGATGAAATTTACGACCGCATGGTAATGGATGGACATGAGCATACGCCTGTGGCGAGCTTGGCACCAGATGTCTTCTGTGTCAGCATGAATGGTCTATCAAAATCCCATCGTATTGCTGGTTTCCGTGTGGGTTGGATGGTCTTGTCTGGACCTAAGACACATGTTAAGGGCTATATCGAAGGGCTCAATATGCTATCCAATATGCGCCTTTGCTCTAACGTTTTGGCCCAACAAGTCGTACAAACTTCCTTGGGTGGTCACCAATCAGTTGATGAATTGCTCCTTCCTGGTGGACGAATTTACGAGCAAAGAAATTTCATTTACAATGCTATTCAAGATATTCCAGGTTTGTCTGCGGTTAAACCTAAGGCTGGACTCTATATCTTCCCGAAAATCGATCGCAATATGTACCGTATCGATGATGATGAACAGTTTGTCCTTGATTTCTTGAAGCAGGAAAAGGTTCTCTTGGTTCATGGTCGAGGCTTTAACTGGCAGGAACCAGACCACTTCCGTATAGTTTACCTTCCTCGTGTTGATGAACTGGCCCAAATCCAAGAAAAGATGACTCGTTTCTTGAAACAGTATCGTAGATAGGGCTTACATTCGAAAAAGCTGGAAACATTTGCCTAGAGCTATTGACAAAAGTGAAAGAATCAGATAGAATAGTAAAGTATGTTTAGTAACTGATCACTTTATAGCCGGCTAAACGAATACAAAATCTATGAGGAGGTATTCATCGTGAAACGTACTTATCAACCAAGTAAACTTCGTCGTGCGCGCAAACACGGATTCCGTAACCGTATGTCAACTAAAAACGGTCGTCGCGTATTGGCAGCTCGTCGTCGTAAAGGACGCAAAGTTTTGGCTGCATAATCCAAACGAACCATAACAAAAATCAGTAGGAACTCGAGTCTACTGATTTTTATTTTTGTAAAAAAGTTAAAAAGGCTTTATATTTTTGCTCAAATAGTGTATAATATTTCACATATAGTAAAAAATGGAGAATAATCATGAAGAAATCAAAAGTTATGCTTTTTGGAGCTATGGCTTTGACAGCAGGTCTAGCTCTAGCGGCATGTGGGTCTTCCCAATCAAGTAATGCAGACAAGACTTACTCTTATATCTTTGTCAATAACCCAGATACCTTGGATTATATTACCTCTACACGAGATTCTACATCTAGTATCACAACCAACTTGATTGATGGTTTGTTGGAAAATGACCAGTATGGCAATCTCATCCCGTCTATGGCTGAGTCATGGACAGTGTCAAAAGATGGTTTGACCTACACTTATAAAATCCGTCAGGGGGCTAAATGGTACACTTCTGAAGGAGAAGAGTATGCGGACGTAACAGCTCATGACTTTGTGACTGGTCTCAAGTATGCGGCTGATAAAAAGGCTGAAAACTTGTACTTGGTACAAGACTCTATCAAGGGGCTAGCAGATTATGTTGAAGGAAAATCATCTGATTTTGCAACTGTTGGTGTTAAGGCGGTGGACGATTACACGCTACAATACACTCTCAACCAACCTGAGACTTATTGGAACTCTAAAACAACAGCAAGTATTCTTAGTCCGGTAAACGAAGCCTTCTTGAAGTCTAAGGGAGATGACTTTGGAAGTGTGACACCATCAAGTATCTTGTCAAATGGTCCTTACTTGTTTAAGTCCTTCACATCAAAATCTTTGATTGAGTTTGATAAAAACCCTAACTACTGGGATAAGGACAATGTCAAAATCGAGAAAGTGAAACTCTCTTTCTTTGACGGTTCTGACCAAGACAGTATTGCAAGAGGTTTCTTGGATGGTAACTATACAGATGGTCGTATTTTCCCAACAAGTTCAGTATTTGCTGAACTCAAGAAGGGAAATGAGGACAAGATTACCTATACACCGCAGAACTCAGTTACTTTCTATTATCTTTTCAACGTTAATCGTCAAAGTTACAAGCAGACTATGAAACAGTCTGATAAGGAAAAGACAGATTCACGCGCAGCTATGCAAAATAAAGATTTCCGTCAGGCTATCAACTTTGCCTTTGACCGTCATGCTTATGCAGCGCAGACAAATGGTGAAGATGGAGCAGACCGTATCTTGCGTAATACGGTTACACCAAGTAACTTTGTCCAAGTTGGTGATAAGAACTTCGGTGATATTGTCAATGAAAAAATTGTCAACTACGGTAAAGATTGGGCAAATATCGACTTAAACGATGGTAAGCAAGCTTTCTTGAATCCTGATAAGGCTAAGGAGAAGTTTGCTAAGGCTAAAGAAAGTCTTCAAGCTCAGGGAGTAACTTTCCCAATTCATTTGGATATGCCAGTTGACCAGACTGCTAAGTTAGATGTGCAACAGGCCGGTTCTTTCAAGCAAACAGTGGAAGAAACCCTTGGTAAGGAGAATGTGGTCATCGATGTTATCCAACTATCTCCAGATGAAAAAGATCAAGCAACCTACTTTGCAGATACAGCAGAGCAAAAAGACTATGACATCGACATCTCAGGATGGGGTGGAGATTACTCAGATCCTAAAACTTACCTAGCGATCCTTGATCCCGATACAGGTTCTCAGTTGAAAAACATGGGCTTGTCTGAAGGAAAAGACAAGGAAGTTAAGGACAAGATTGGTCTTGCTGACTATAAGAAACTCTTGGATCAGGCAGACGCAGAAATCACAGATACTCAAGCTCGCTATGAAAAATATGCTGAAGCCCAAGCTTGGTTGACAGATAGCGCCTTGTTCCTACCAGTTCAAAGTGGCGGAGCCAACCCAATCTTCCGTAAGACTGTACCGTTTACAGGACCATTCTCATTCGTTGGTCATAAGGGAAATGCGGACAACTACAAATATGTTGAATTGCAAAAAGAGCCAGTAACTGCTAAACAGTACCAAGAACTCTATGAAAAATGGCTAAAAGAAAAAGCTGAGTCAAATAAAAAAGCTCAGGAAGATTTAGCTAACCACATTCAATAATATGCCTAGTCATTCTTTTCAGTTAATACTCAATGAAAATCAAAGAGCAAACTAGAAGCTAGCCACAGGCTGCTCGAAGCACTGCTTTGAGGTTGTAGATGAAACTGACGAAGTCAGTAACCATACCTACGACAAGGCGACGCTGACGTGGTTTGAAGAGATTTTCGAAGAGTATAAGCATAGTGACTGGATTTAGAAAAAGGCCTTACCAGATGCTTCTTGGTTCTGGTAGGGCCTTTTCTTTATTCTTTTAAGTGATAAGAGTAGCTAGCGACAACAACGTCTTGGTGCCAACGAAGGGCGTATTTGAGTTTGAGACTCATCTGATTGTGTAGGATATTCTGCCAAGGTTTATTAGGGATAAACTGGGGGACGAGGACAGTGACTGTATAGTTCTTTTTCTGAGCTTCCTCGGAAATCCGTTTGACATACTTGACAGTAGGGGTGATGATGTCACGATAGCTGGTCTTGATGTTTTTCAGAGTAATGGTTGGGAAGTAATCGGCAAATTCTTGGAGAATTTCTTGGTCTTTTTCTGCTGTTTCCTTGGTAGAAATATGCATGGCTAGGACTTCGTCACCGATACTTTGAGCGTAGTTAATGGCTCCGACGCTGACTCGGGTGACATTTCCTACTAGGACCAGAACCAGATTGCCGTCGTAAGTACGTTTTTCGATTCCTTCATAGAGTCGCAATTGTTGGGCTACTTTTTGGTAATGACTGTGAATTGCCAAGAAGAGTAGGGTGAGTACGAGAATAATCGGGAAGAAAGGCCATATATCACTGAGACGGAAAAAGAGCAAGATTAGTACAATCGCGTAGCAAATGATTGCCCCAAGAATATTAGCAAGAGCAGGTTTTAAGAAGTTGGCTCCTTTTTCCTTTTTCCAATGACGAATCATTCCAGTCTGAGATAGGGCGAAGGGAACGAAGACTCCGATAGTATAAAGAGGAATCAAGCGTTCAGTATTGCCATTAAAAATGAGAAGAAGAATCATAGCCCCAAAAGCCAGAGTTAAAATTCCATTGGAGTAGCCTAGGCGGTCTCCTTTTTCCATAAAGAGATGGGGCATGTATTTGTTTTTAGCCATATTGTAAGCCAGCATAGGGAAGGCTGAGAAGCCAGTATTTGCAGCTACGGCCAAAATCAGGGCTGTGGAGAATTGGAAGATATAATACCCAAGGTGGCCTAAGAAGGAAGTGCCGAGGATACCCTGAGTCATCTGTGAAAGAATAGTTTCTCCGTGTTGCGGCATAATCCCCATCCAGTAGTTTAGGAAGGTAATACCAGCAAAAAGAAATCCTAAAATCAGTGACATAATGGTCAAGGTTTGAGCGGCATTCTTTTCTTTTGGAGCCTTGAAAAAGGGAACGGCATTTGAAATTGCTTCAACCCCTGTCAAAGAGGCAGAGCCGCTGGTAAAGGCTCTTAGAATGAGAACGATAGACAGGCTCGGAGCAGCATGCCCAATAGGTGAAGTTGCCTGATAGCTGAGAGACCCTGTCATTAGTTGAAAGATTCCGTAGAGCAAGAGAAAGACAGTACTGATGATAAAGAGATAGACAGGAATCATCAGTGAACTGGCAGATTCTTTTAAGCCCCGTAAATTCAAGAGCATAAGCAAGCAAACTAGAAAAATGGAAATGTGGAGGTTGTAAGGGTGGAGAGCAGGGAGAGCTGCTGTGATAGCATCGGCTCCAGATGACACCGATACCGCCACAGTCAGCATGTAGTCAACTAGCAGACTACCTCCAGCGATTAAGCCAAGTTCGGGAGATAGATTTTCTCGAGTAACCATATAGGCCCCTCCCCCTTGAGGGTAGGCATGGATGATTTGACGGTAGGAGACGGTCAGGCTAGCTAGGAGCAGGAGGACAAAGAGGCCGATAGGAAGACTCCACCATATCGCAAGAGGAGAGAGACTAGCCAAGACGAGGACTACTTGCTCAGGCCCATAGGCAATGGAAGATAGAGCGTCGCTTGACAACATAGCCAAGGCCTGCATTTTTCCCAGCAGACCTCCCTCGCCTTCTGTTAAGGACTTAAGAGGACGACCGATAAAAGTCTGTTTTAATTTTGTAAACATTGTATTTTCCTTTTCTGAAAATTTCAATAAGTGCTATTATACTGCTTTGAGAAAATAGCGTCAAGAGAGGACGATGGATTTTAGAATATTTTGTACGGATGAGGAGAGAGGGCAGTTTTTTGGTATAATAGAAGATAGAAAACGAGGTTAGAAGAGATGATTTTTGATACACATACACATTTGAATGTAGAAGAATTTGCAGGTCGTGAGGCAGAAGAAGTTGCCTTGGCTGCTGAGATGGGTGTGACACAGATGAATATTGTTGGTTTTGATAAACCGACGATTGAGCGTGCCTTGGAGTTGGTAGATGAGTATGACCAACTCTATGCGACGATTGGTTGGCATCCGACAGAAGCTGGAACTTATACAGAGGAGATTGAAGCCTACTTGCTTGATAAGCTCAAGCATCCCAAGGTTGTTGCTTTAGGTGAGATTGGTTTGGATTATCATTGGATGACAGCGCCAAAAGAGATGCAGGAGCAGGTTTTTCGCCGTCAGATTCAGCTATCTAAGGACTTGGATTTGCCTTTTGTTGTCCATACCCGTGATGCGCTAGAAGATACCTATGAGATTATCAAGAGCGAGGGCGTTGGTCCTCGAGGTGGGATTATGCACTCATTCTCAGGTTCTTTGGAGTGGGCTGAGAAGTTTGTGGAGCTTGGTATGACCATTTCCTTCTCAGGAGTAGTGACTTTCAAGAAGGCAACTGACATCCAAGAAGCAGCTAAAGAGTTACCTTTGGACAAGATTTTGGTGGAAACAGATGCGCCTTACTTAGCTCCTGTTCCCAAGCGTGGTCGCGAAAACAAAACAGCCTACACTCGCTATGTAGTGGACTTTATCGCTGACTTGCGTGGCATGACGGCAGAAGAGCTAGCGGCGGTAACAACTGCAAATGCAGAACGAATTTTTGGATTGGACAGCAAGTAATGAAAGAAAAAATTTCTCAAGTTATCGTGGTCGAAGGTCGCGATGATACGGCCAATCTCAAACGTTACTTCGATGTAGAGACCTATGAGACACGAGGTTCTGCCATCAATGACCAGGATCTAGAGCGGATTCAGCGCCTGCACCAACGTCATGGAGTCATTGTCTTTACAGACCCAGATTTTAATGGGGAGCGGATTCGTCGTATGATTATGACGGCCATTCCAACAGTTCAGCATGCCTTCCTCAAACGAGATGAAGCTGTTCCTAAGTCCAAAACCAAGGGGCGTTCTCTGGGAATCGAACATGCTGACTATGAAGACCTGAAAACGGCTCTAGCTCAGGTGACAGAACAATTTGAACATGAGAGTCAGTTTGACATCAGTCGTAGCGACTTGATTCGCCTTGGTTTTCTAGCAGGGGCAGATAGCCGTAAGCGCAGAGAATATCTAGGAGAGGCTCTCCGAATCGGCTATTCCAACGGCAAGCAACTCCTCAAACGCCTAGAGTTGTTTGGGGTTACCTTGGCAGAAGTGGAAGAAGCTATGAAATCTTATGAGAACAGCTAAGCAGACCCCAAATGTAAGGGGAATGTGTTACAATAGTAGTAACAGATAATAGAAAAGAGAATAGATGAGAATTGCAGATTATAGCGTGACCAAGGCAGTGCTGGAGCGTCACGGTTTTACCTTTAAAAAGTCTTTCGGGCAAAACTTCTTGACGGATACCAATATCCTACAAAAAATCGTGGATACGGCTGAGATTGATGACCAGGTTAATGTCATCGAAATCGGGCCAGGGATTGGTGCCTTAACGGAGTTTCTGGCTGAGCGTGCGGCTCAGGTCATGGCCTTTGAAATTGACCATCGTTTGGTGCCGATTTTGGCAGATACCTTGCGTGATTTTGATAATGTGACCGTGGTCAATGAGGACATTCTCAAGGTTGACTTGGCGCAACATATCCAGAATTTTAAAAATCCTGACCTGCCAATTAAGGTAGTAGCCAACTTGCCTTACTACATCACGACACCTATTCTCATGCACTTGATTGAAAGTGGCATTCCTTTTAGTGAGTTTGTGGTCATGATGCAGAAAGAGGTGGCAGATCGTATCTCAGCCCAGCCAAACACCAAAGCCTACGGCAGCTTGTCGATTGCGGTGCAGTATTACATGACTGCCAAGGTTGCCTTTATCGTGCCTCGTACGGTCTTTGTGCCAGCGCCAAATGTGGACTCGGCTATCTTGAAAATGGTGCGTCGTCCAGAGCCAGCTGTAGCAGTGGAAGACGAGAGCTTCTTCTTTAAGATTTCCAAGGCTAGTTTCACTCATCGCCGCAAGACCTTATGGAACAATTTGACAGGTTATTTTGGAAAGACTGAAGAAGTCAAGGACAAGCTGACCAAGGCTTTGGACCAAGCGGGCTTGTCACCAAGTGTGCGTGGGGAAGCTCTCAGCTTGGCAGAATTTGCCAGCCTAGCAGACGCGCTTAAAGGGCAAGGACTCTAAGATGAAGGGACAAATTATTAAGGCCTTGGCAGGCTTCTACTATGTAGAGAGTGATGGCCAGGTCTATCAAACACGCGCGCGTGGGAATTTCCGTAAAAAAGGCCATACTCCCTACGTTGGGGATTTAGTCGACTTTTCTGCCGAGGAAAATTCAGAAGGCTATATCCTCAAGATTCATGAACGAAAAAACAGTCTGGTCCGTCCGCCCATTGTCAATATTGACCAAGCTGTGGTGATCATGTCTGTCAAGGAACCTGATTTTAACAGCAATTTGTTGGATCGTTTCTTGGTTCTTTTGGAGCACAAGGACATCCATCCCATCGTTTATATTTCTAAAATGGATTTGTTGGAAGATAGGGAAGAACTGGATTTTTATGAACAGACTTATGGTGATATCGGCTACGACTTTGTGACCAGTAAAGAGGGACTCCTTCCTTTGTTAACAGGTAAGGTTACGGTCTTTATGGGGCAGACAGGTGTTGGGAAATCAACTCTTCTCAATAAAATCGCACCAGACCTCAATCTTGAAACGGGAGAAATTTCAGATAGTCTGGGTCGTGGGCGCCACACTACTCGAGCTGTTAGTTTTTACAACCTCAATGGGGGTAAAATCGCAGATACACCGGGATTTTCATCCTTGGACTATGAAGTGTCAACGGCTGAAGACCTCAATCAGGCCTTTCCAGAGATTGCTAGTGTCAGTCGAGACTGTAAGTTCCGTACTTGTACCCATACCCATGAGCCGTCCTGTGCGGTCAAGCCAGCAGTTGAAGAAGGTGTTATTGCCACCTTCCGTTTTGACAACTACCTGCAATTTTTCAGTGAGATTGAAAATAGCAGAGAAACTTATAAAAAAGTCAGCAAAAAAATTCCAAAATAAGGAGAAACCTATGTCTCAATACAAGATTGCTCCGTCAATTCTGGCAGCAGATTATGCCAACTTTGAACGTGAAATCAAACGCCTAGAAGCAACTGGGGCAGAATATGCACATATCGACATCATGGATGGTCATTTTGTACCGCAAATCAGTTTTGGTGCGGGTGTGGTCGAATCTCTTCGTCCTCATAGCAAGATGGTCTTTGACTGCCACTTGATGGTAGCTAATCCAGAGCATCATTTAGAAGACTTTGCGCGTGCAGGTGCGGATATCATCAGCATCCATGTGGAAGCAACGCCTCATATTCATGGTGCCCTTCAAAAAATTCGTTCACTCGGTGTTAAACCTTCAGTCGTTATCAATCCTGGTACGCCTGTCGAGGCGATTAAGCATGTCCTTCATCTAGTTGACCAAGTTTTAGTCATGACAGTTAACCCTGGCTTCGGTGGGCAGGCCTTTCTACCAGAGACAATGGATAAGGTCCGTGAGTTGGTTGCGCTTCGTGATGAAAAAGGTTTGAAATTTGAGATTGAAGTTGATGGTGGGATTGATGATAAAACGATTGCCCAAGCCAAAGAAGCTGGTGCGACCGTTTTTGTAGCAGGTTCCTATGTCTTTAAGGGAGATGTCAATGAGCGAGTACAAACTCTCAGAAAACAACTGGACTAGGGTTGCCGTTTTTGCCGGTGGAGACCGCGGTCATTATCGTACAGACTTTGATAGTTTTGTCGGTGTGGATCGAGGCTCGCTCTGGGTCTTGGAGAAAAAACTACCTCTTGCTCTAGCAGTCGGAGATTTTGATTCTGTTACTGCAGAAGAGCGACAGGTGATTCAAAAACGTGCCCAGCATTTTGTTCAAGCCCGACCAGAAAAAGATGATACAGATCTGGAATTGGCTCTCTTAACCATCTTTGAGCAAAATTCTCAGGCTCAGGTTACTATTTTCGGTGCTTTGGGTGGTCGTATTGATCATATGCTAGCTAACGTCTTTCTACCTAGCAATCCTAAGTTGGCGCCCTATATGCGCCAGATAGAAATTGAGGATGGGCAAAATTTGATTGCCTATTGTCCAGAAGGGACCAGTCAGCTAGAACCCCGTTCAGACTACGACTATCTAGCCTTTATGCCAGTTCGGGATAGCCAGCTGACTATTCTCGGAGCTAAGTATGAGTTGACAGAGGAAAATTTTTTCTTTAAAAAAGTGTACGCTTCTAACGAATATATAGATAGGGAAGTGTCAGTGACTTGCCCAGATGGCTATGTGGTTGTGCTGCATAGCAAGGACAGGAGGTAGGATGGAAAGTTTACTTGTTCTATTATTGATTGCCAACCTAGCTGGCCTCTTTCTGATTTGGCAAAGGCAGGATAAGCAGGAAAAACATCTAGCCAAGAACTTGGAGGATCAGGCAGATCACTTGTCAGACCAGTTGGATTACCGCTTTGAACAAGCCAGACAAGCCAGTCAGTTGGACCAAAAAGACTTGGAAGTAGCTGTCAGCGACCGTTTGCAGGAAGTGCGAATTGAGTTGCATCAAGGATTGACGCAAGTCCGTCAAGAAATGACAGAGAACCTCCTCCAAACCAGAGACAAGACGGACCAACGTCTTCAAGCCTTGCAGGAATCCAATGAGCAACGTTTGGAACAAATGCGCCAGACAGTCGAGGAAAAGTTGGAAAAGACCTTGCAGACGCGCTTGCAGGCTTCCTTTGAGACAGTTTCCAAACAACTGGAGTCAGTCAATCGTGGCCTTGGAGAAATGCAGACTGTTGCCCGCGATGTCGGAGCTCTCAATAAGGTTCTCTCTGGAACTAAGACACGAGGGATTCTGGGTGAATTGCAACTGGGGCAAATTATCGAAGATATCATGACACCAGCCCAGTATGAACGAGAATACGCAACGGTTGAAAACTCTAGTGAACGAGTGGAGTATGCCATCAAGTTACCTGGACAAGGCGACCAAGAGTACGTCTATCTACCAATTGACTCCAAGTTTCCACTAGCAGATTATTACCGTCTAGAAGAAGCCTATGAAGCAGGTGATAGGGACGAGATTGAACGCTGTCGCAAGTCACTCCTAGCAAGTGTCAAGCGTTTTGCCAAGGATATCAAGAGCAAGTACATAGCACCGCCTCGGACGACCAATTTTGGAATCTTGTTTGTTCCGACAGAAGGTCTCTACTCAGAAATCGTCCGCAATCCTGTCTTCTTTGATGATTTGAGGCGGGATGAGCAGATTATTGTCGCAGGACCAAGTACCCTATCAGCCCTGCTTAACTCTCTATCAGTTGGCTTCAAGACTCTCAATATCCAAAAAAGTGCTGACCATATTAGCAAGACTCTTGCTAGTGTCAAGACTGAATTTGGCAAGTTTGGTGGCATTCTGGTTAAGGCACAAAAACACCTCCAACATGCCTCTGGCAATATTGATGAACTATTAAACCGTCGTACCACTGCTATCGAGCGGACGCTCCGTCACATTGAGTTGTCAGAAGGTGAGCCTGCGCTTGATCTACTCCATTTCCAAGAAAATGAGGAAGAATATGAAGATTAGTCACATGAAAAAAGATGAGCTGTTTGAAGGCTTTTACCTAATCAAATCAGTTGACCTGAGGCAAACTCGAGCTGGGAAAAACTACCTAGCCTTTACCTTCCAAGATGATAGTGGCGAGATTGATGGGAAGCTCTGGGATGCCCAACCTCATAACATTGAGGCCTTTACCGCAGGTAAGGTTGTCCACATGAAAGGGCGCCGAGAAGTTTATAACAACACCCCTCAAGTCAATCAAATTACTCTCCGCCTGCCTCAACCTGGTGAACCCAATGATCCAGCTGATTTCAAGGTCAAGTCACCAGTTGATGTCAAGGAAATCCGTGACTACATGTCGCAAATGATTTTCAAAATTGAAAATCCTGTCTGGCAACGAATTGTCCGAAATCTCTACACCAAGTATGATAAGGAATTCTACTCTTATCCAGCTGCCAAGACCAACCATCATGCCTTTGAAACGGGCTTGGCCTATCATACGGCGACCATGGTGCGCTTGGCCGATGCCATTAGCGAGATCTATCCTCAGCTCAATAAGAGTCTGCTCTATGCGGGGATTATGCTGCATGACTTGGCTAAAGTTATCGAGTTGACGGGACCAGACCAGACTGAGTATACAGTACGAGGTAATCTTCTTGGACATATCGCTCTAATTGATAGCGAAATTACCAAGACAGTTATGGAACTCGGTATTGATGATACCAAGGAAGAAGTCGTTCTGCTTCGTCACGTTATCCTCAGTCACCACGGCTTACTTGAGTATGGAAGCCCGGTCCGTCCACGTATTATGGAAGCAGAGATTATCCATATGATTGATAATCTGGATGCAAGCATGATGATGATGTCAACAGCTCTGGCTTTGGTGGATAAGGGAGAGATGACCAATAAAATCTTCGCTATGGACAATCGTTCCTTCTATAAACCAGATTTAGATTAATAATTTAAGAAAAATGAGCATTTTTTAGGACAAGAATGTTCGTTTTTTTATGTGAATATGGTATAATAAGTAAAAGACAAAAATGAATACTCTTCTAAAATCTCTTCAAACTAGGGTAGCATCGCCTTGTCGTATGTATATATGTAGGTATATTACAGACCTTGTCAGTTCTATCGACAATCTCAAAACAGTGTTTTGAACCACCAGCGACCAGCTTTCTAGTTTACTTTTTGATTTTTTGAATAAAAATGGAATAGGAAAAAGAAATGAAATTAAGAAGAAGTGATCGGATGGTTGTCATTTCCAACTATTTGATTAATAATCCTTATAAACTAACTAGTCTCAATACTTTTGCTGAAAAGTATGAATCTGCTAAATCATCTATCTCAGAAGATATCGTGATTATCAAACGCGCCTTTGAGGAAATCGAAATCGGTCACATTCAGACTGTAACTGGGGCTGGCGGAGGTGTTATCTTTACACCGTCTATTTCGAGTCAGGATGCTAAGGAAATGGTTGAAGACTTGCGTGCCAAGTTGTCAGAAAGTGACCGTATCTTGCCAGGTGGTTACATCTATCTGTCTGATTTGCTCAGCACACCAGCTATCTTGAAAAATATTGGTCGCATTATTGCCAAGAGCTTTATGGACCAAAAAATTGATGCGGTTATGACAGTAGCGACTAAGGGTGTTCCACTTGCAAATGCAGTTGCCAATGTCCTCAATGTTCCTTTTGTTATTGTGCGCCGTGACCTGAAAATTACCGAAGGTTCAACGGTTAGCGTCAACTATGTATCCGGTTCAAGTGGTGACCGCATTGAGAAAATGTTCCTTTCAAAACGTAGTCTCAAGGCAGGAAGCCGTGTCTTGATTGTGGATGACTTCTTGAAAGGCGGCGGAACGGTCAACGGGATGATTAGTCTCTTGCGTGAGTTTGATTCGGAATTGGCAGGTGTAGCAGTCTTTGCGGACAATGCCCAAGAAGAACGTGAAAAGCAGTTTGATTACAAGTCACTCTTGAAGGTAACCAATATTGATGTCAAGAACCAAGCCATCGATGTTGAGGTTGGCAATATCTTTGACGAAGATAAATAAGAGATAGAACTAAAGGTTGGAACGATTGTCCCAGCCTTTCTTTGCAAATAGAATAGAAGGAAACTTATGAAAACACCATTTATCAATAAAGAAGACTTAGAAGCGATTGTTGCCGAGTTCCCGACTCCCTTTCACTTGTATGATGAGAAGGGAATTCGTGAGAAGGCAAGGGCCGTCAACCAAGCCTTTTCGTGGAACAAGGGCTTTAAGGAATATTTTGCAGTTAAGGCTACTCCAACTCCAGCTATTTTGAAAATTCTCCAAGAGGAAGGTTGTGGTGTGGACTGCTCTAGTTATGTGGAACTTTTGATGAGCCATAAACTGAATTTCCCTGGTTCTGAGATTATGTTCTCTTCAAACAACACGCCAGATAAGGAATATGCCTATGCACGTGAATTAGGTGCGACCATTAACTTGGATGCTTTTGAAGATATTGAACATCTGGAGCGTGCAGCAGGCATTCCAGAAATTATTTCTTGTCGTTACAATCCTGGAGGCGTTTTTGAACTGGGGACAGACATTATGGACAATCCTGGAGAAGCCAAGTTTGGTATGACCAAGGACCAGCTCTTTGAAGCTTTTGCCATCTTGAAGGAAAAAGGAGCCAAGACTTTTGGGATTCACTCCTTCCTAGCATCCAATACCGTGACCCATCTCTATTATCCAGAGTTGGCTCGTCAGCTTTTTGAATTGGCTGTTGAAATCAAGGAAAAGTTGGGCATTTCGCTAGACTTTATCAATCTTTCTGGCGGTATTGGTGTCAACTATCGTCCAGACCAGGAGCCAAATGATATTGCCTTGATTGGTGAGGGAGTTCGTAAGGTGTATGAAGAGGTCCTTACGCCAGCAGGTCTTGGGCAGGTTAAGATTTTCACCGAATTGGGTCGTTTTATGTTGGCACCTCACGGTGCTTTGGTTACAAGAGTGACTCATAAGAAGGAAACCTACCGTACCTATCTAGGTGTGGATGCATCAGCAGTCAACCTCATGCGTCCAGCTATGTACGGAGCATACCATCATATTACTAACGTGACCCATCCAGATGGACCAGCTGAAGTTGTAGATGTGGTTGGTTCACTCTGTGAAAACAATGATAAATTTGCAGTAAATCGTGAACTACCTCATACAGAAATCGGTGATTTGCTGGTAATTCATGATACAGGTGCTCACGGTTTTTCCATGGGCTACCAGTACAACGCCAAACTTCGTTCTGCGGAAATCCTTTATACCGAAGAAGGTAAAGCCCGTCAAATCCGCCGTGCAGAGCGCCCTGAGGACTACTTTGCAACCTTGTATGGCTTTGATTTTGAAGAATAAAATGATAAGTAATTGAAAATGAAATTGAAAAACAGATTGCTTTCTAAAAAATAGGCAAAAATCTTGTTTTTCCTTCAAGTCATGATATAATAAAACTATAAAACGTTTTCAAGGAAGGTAACGATATGTCTGAAGAAACAATTGATTATGGACAAGTGACAGGAATGGTGCATTCGACAGAAAGTTTTGGGGCGGTAGATGGCCCTGGTATTCGCTTTATTGTCTTTTTGCAGGGCTGTCACATGCGTTGCCAGTATTGCCATAACCCGGACACTTGGGCTATGGAGTCCAATAAATCACGTGAACGGACGGTAGATGATGTCTTGACAGAAGCCTTGCGTTACCGCGGTTTCTGGGGAGACAAGGGAGGAATCACTGTCAGTGGAGGAGAAGCCCTCTTGCAGATTGATTTCCTGATTGCCCTCTTCACTAAGGCTAAGGAACAAGGAATCCACTGTACCTTGGACACCTGTGCCCTTCCTTTCCGTAATAAACCACGTTACCTTGAGAAGTTTGACAAACTCATGGCTGTCACTGACTTGGTTCTCTTGGATATCAAGGAAATCAATGAAGCACAGCATAAGATTGTCACTAGCCAAACCAATAAAAATATCTTGGCTTGTGCCCAGTATCTATCAGATATTGGAAAACCTGTCTGGATTCGCCACGTACTAGTTCCAGGATTGACAGACAGAGACGACGACTTGATTGAACTTGGTAAGTTCGTCAAGACCCTCAAAAATGTTGATAAGTTTGAAATTCTACCTTATCACACCATGGGAGAATTCAAGTGGCGTGAACTGGGAATTCCATATTCCCTCGAAGGGGTTAAACCACCAACAGCAGACCGAGTCAAGAACGCTAAAAAACTCATGGATACCGAAAGTTACCAAGACTATATGAAACGTGTACATGGATAAAAAGAAGCCTGATGGAAACGAGTCCACTGAAAAAATAGGTCTCTTACTTTTAATGAAATGAAAACCGAGGAATCTCTCGTTAATTTGAGCGAGTTCCTCGGTTATTTTGTATTTATTAAGGTCATAATTCGTTTCATATTGACCACGAAGATGGTTGTGGCTGCCTGTAACTCCATGCTGAAAAGACCCGATGCTCTCGCGACATCAAAGCCATGTCTCTGTTTTAGTTCGGCATTCTTTGCTTCGATTTTATAGCGATGTCTGGCCATTTCTTTAAAATAAGGTGTTTCCTGAAATTTCTTCTGGAAAAGATGGTCGTCACTCTTAATGGCTATTGAATAAGTTTTAGACTTTGCCCCCTCCTTATAACATCCTTCCTTGGAAAGGCAACTCTTGCACTTCTCAATGTCAAAGTAATGAGTGACAACTTGATTCTTATTTTGATATTTTTTCCCTGTCCTTGCTTTGCGAACAGCCATGTGTCCTTCTGGACAGACAAATAGCCCTGCATCTTTATTAAATTCAAACGCATCCTCTTCTTTACGGTAACCTTTTGAAACTGAAGGGTTCAGTTTTGACACCAAATGAATCTTTTCTTTGCGAGCTAGTTGAATATTGTCCTTTCCTGAATAAGCCGCATCACCAATAATAGTCTCGATGTCCAGACTATTTTCCTTTGTTTTGGCATATAACTCAGGTAAATATTTCCCATCGCTTTGTTCACCAGAAGTGACCACACAAGCAGTAATAATCCGTTCATCCGTCATAGCGATATGACTTTTATATCCATAGAAAGAGCTGTCGGCTGTCTTATGTCCAAGCCTAGCCTCCTCCTTAACAGAAGCTTCCAAGTGTTCTAAGTCGTCCTCGACAGCCTCTTTTAGGTAATTGAACTTTTGAGACACAGCCGGTAGGGCTAAGAGTTCCTCGTGTTTTTCAACCACAGCCATTAATTCCTCTGTATAGGTCAACTCTGCTTCGAGGTTATCTTCCTGAGGTTTCTTTGGAAATTCTATTTTGATATCTTCTGAATGTTGATAAATTGTTTTACGTAAAGCTTTTGAACGCTCTCTAAGGATTTCTTGGGGTTTCTTATGATTATAATGAGATTTGGTGTGAGTGGCATCCACAATGAGGATTTTACTCTTAATCAAGTTATGTTCGAGTGCAATTTGAACAGACTTCTGAATCAATACATCAAGCAGTTTATCATCTTTAATTCTTAGCTTTCTAAATTTTGTCAAAGAGGATGGCTCGATAACAGAATCCTCAGGAGCTAGACCAAGAAAAAATTTAAAGGCCATATCTGACAAGGAACGTCCTACCACATCTACATCTGATAACTTATAAATATCTTTTAACAAGAGATATTTGAACATCATAATCGGTGAATAAGCTTTACGCCCAAAATCGGGACGATAATTCTTTTCTAGTTCATCATAAATAAAGCTAAAATCACAGAGTTCAGTTAGCTGACGTAAAAAGTGGGTTTTAGGAACCACGATATCATACAAACTAGAATAAGGACTGACATCCATAGTTAACTGATTATCAAGCATTATTTCACCTCATCTCTAGTATAACAAAAAAGCCATCAATTTAATGACTTTTTCAGTAGGCTCGATGGAAACATCGGGCTTTTGATACTCAATGAAAATCAAAGAGCAAACTAGGAAGCTAGCCGCAGGCTGCTCAAAACATGGTTTTGAGGTTGTGGATAGAACTGACGAAGTCAGTAACATATATACGGCAAGGCGAAGCTGACGTGGTTTGAAGAGATTTTCGAAGAGTATGACTTGCAAAAAGACTTAGCAAACTAGCTAAGCCTTTTTCTTCTTATCTCGAACGTTGTTTTCCAGCGTTGCGATTTTTGTGTTTTTTCTTGCTTGTGATAGCAGTTGGTTGTTCAGGGGTAACGTCTTTTCGTCCACTTGGTTTAGAGAAAGCACTTGCTTTTGGTGGATTCTTCGCCAGTTCTTCACGGACTTTTTTGCGAAGTTTTGGACGAACGATATAGTTGACGATAAACTGTTGGAGAATCATCATGAAACCACCGACAACCCAATAAAGAGTGACACTAGCTGGTGAGATGAGGGAGAAGCCGGCAATCATGACTGGGCTCACGTAAGCCATTTTCTTGATTTGATCTCTTTGCGTTTCATCTTCTACTCCGTGAAGTGAAAGGAGTGATTGAAGATAGTAAAGGACACCAGCGCAGGCAGCTAAAATCATACTTGGAGAGCCTAGAGGAATTCCTAGGTAACTTGCTTGAGCAACACCTTCAGTATGTTGGGCAGCAAAGTAAATTGCAGAGAAGAAAGGCATTTGAAGGAGGATAGGGAAACATCCTACACCACCAAACATGCTGATGCCGTGTTCTTTTTGAGCGGCAAAGAGAGCTTGTTGGGCTTCGAGTTTTTCTTCTTGAGTAGTCGCTTCCTTGAGACGTGTTTGGTGTGGCTCAAGGACGTGCTTGAGGGCGTTCATCTTTTCAGAGTGAAGCGTTGCCTTCCATGATTGGTAGATACCAAGTGGCAAGATAATCAAGCGCACGATAATGGTTACGATGATGATAGCGACACCAAAGCCTAGACCTTGATCAGTAGCGAAGTACTTGATAGCTTCAGCCATAGGCGCTCCAATCGTATTCCAAATAAATCCTATTGGCTTTCCTGTGGCTTTATCGACTCTAACACAGCCAGTCAAGACTAGCAACATAGCCACTCCCATAGCTGAGAGTGCAAAACGTTTAATAGATTTCACTGTTTTTATTCCTTCTTTAAAAATTATACCTTTCTATTCTACTGTTTTTTTACAAAATATACAATAGTTCTAGAGACCTAATTTGCGATTTTAAAGTCAGGGTAAGGAGGAAAGTTACTTAGTTTGACATCTAAGTAGCTGACTTTTGAAAAAGGTGTGGGTCCTTTTCGGATTTCTTGGATAAATTTTGCCATGATAGTAGATGAGTCTGCTTGGGCTAAAATTTCCACTGTGCCGTCGTCATTATTCCAGACTCGACCTGTGATGCCACCAATTTCAAGTGCCAAGCTGTAAACACCCCAACGAAAGCCGACTCCCTGCACCCTACCTTGGGCAATCATTCTAACCTTTTTCATACCAAACCCCTTTGATTGTGTTATAATATTTCTATGACTATTATAACCTCAAAAGCCAATTCTGTGGTAAAAAATGCCAAGAAATTACACCAAAAAAAATACCGCAAGTCTGCTTATTTGATTGAAGGCTGGCACTTGTTTGAAGAAGCTGTTCAAGCTGGAGTGACGATTGAGAAAATCTTTGCCCTAGAAAGTTATCGAGAACAGTTAGCCTCGTTTCCGCAAACTGTCTGGGTGTCAGAGGATATTTTGCTAGATTTGGCGGATTCTCAGACTCCACAGGGCATTGTTGCCGTGGTTCAAAAAGAAGAAGTTGGACAAGCTGACTTTAGTCAGGGCAAGTTCCTGTTTTTGGAAGATGTGCAAGATCCTGGTAATGTGGGAACAATCATTCGGACTGCGGATGCAGCAGGCTTTACAGGAGTGATTGTTTCAGATAAGTCGGCAGACATCTATAGTCTCAAGACCCTACGTTCCATGCAAGGAAGTCATTTCCATCTACCAATTTATCGGATGTCGAGTCAAGCGCTTCTCGAGGAAGCTAAAAAAGCGGGTATTTCAGTCCTAGCGACCACTCTTTCCAAGGATTCTAAAGACTATCGTGACTTGCCTCATTTAGATCAGTTTGTCTTGGTTATGGGAAATGAGGGTCAAGGAATTAGTCCCCTCATGGCTGAAAGTGCAGATCAATTGGTCCATATTAGCATGAAGGGGCAGGCGGAGAGTTTGAATGTTGCCGTTGCAGCCGGTATTTTAATTTTCCATTTAAGCTAATTTTAACTTTTTTTGTTATAATCAAGAAAAGACATTCATAGAAAAGGAGAAAAGATGAATCATACTATTATTCACGATCGCGCAGGTCTCAATCAATTTTACGCTAAGGTTTATGCCTTTGTTGGTCTGGGAATCGGATTATCCGCTTTGGTATCAGGTCTTATGTTGACGGTCTTTCAGTCTCAGATGGTTTACTTTTTGATGCAGGGGCGTCTCTGGTTGACCATCGCAACCTTTGCAGAGCTAGCACTAGTCTTCGTTGCTAGTAACATGGCCTTAAAGAATAGTCCAGCGGCTCTTCCAGTATTTTTACTTTATTCAGTATTAAACGGATTTACCCTCAGTTTTGTGGTGGCCTTCTATACTCCAGGTACAGTTTTATCTGCCTTTGTGTCGAGCGCCCTTCTCTTCTTTGTCATGGCGGCAGTCGGTATGTTCACTAAAAAAGATTTGAGTGGGATTGGTCGAGCGATGATGGCAGCTCTAATCGGTTTGTTGATTGCCATGGTAGTTAATATTTTCTTAGCTAGTGGCTTCTTTGATTATATGATTAGCGTAGCCATGGTTTTGGTCTTCTCAGGGTTGATTGCTTGGGACAACCAAAGAATTCGTCTCGCATATGAACAATCACAAGGTCGTGTGGCGACAGGTTGGGTTGTGTCAATGGCTCTCAGTATCTATCTTGATTTTATCAATCTTTTCCTAAGTATTCTACGTATCTTCGGTCGCAATGACTAAAGGTCTATGAAATCAGTGTTTTGAATGACACTGATTTTTTTTAAAATTTCTCTTTTCTTTTCTTGGAAATAGGTGTATAATGCTTTTAATTAATTTTTTGAGGAGTAGCTTATGAAGAAAAGTTTTATCCACCAACAAGAAGAAATTTCCTTTGTCAAAAACACTTTTACCCAGTATTTGAAAGATAAGTTAGAAGTTGTCGAAGTTCAAGGTCCTATCTTGAGCAGGGTCGGCGACGGGATGCAGGATAACTTATCAGGTGTGGAGAACGCCGTATCGGTCAAGGTTCTCCAAATCCCTGATGCTACTTATGAAGTTGTGCACTCACTTGCTAAATGGAAACGTCATACTTTGGCCCGTTTTGGTTTCGGTGAAGGTGAAGGTCTTTTTGTCCACATGAAGGCCCTTCGTCCAGACGAAGATTCGCTGGATGCGACTCACTCTGTTTATGTTGACCAGTGGGACTGGGAGAAGGTTATCCCAAATGGTAAACGTAACATCGCTTATCTAAAAGAAACAGTTGAGAAGATCTACAAGGCTATTCGCCTTACTGAGCTAGCTGTTGAAGCCCGTTATGACATCGAGTCTATCTTGCCAAAACAAATCACTTTTATCCATACAGAAGAGTTGGTAGAACGCTACCCAGACTTGACACCGAAAGAACGTGAAAATGCTATCTGTAAAGAATTTGGAGCCGTCTTTTTGATTGGTATCGGTGGCGAGTTGCCAGATGGTAAACCGCACGATGGACGTGCACCAGACTACGATGACTGGACAAGCGAGTCTGAAAATGGCTACAAGGGTCTAAATGGCGATATTCTTGTCTGGAATGAATCTCTAGGTGGAGCCTTTGAGTTGTCTTCTATGGGGATTCGTGTAGATGAAGAAACCCTTCGCCGTCAAGTAGAAATTACCGGTGATGAAGACCGTTTAGAATTGGAATGGCACAAGGCTTTGTTGAATGGCCTATTCCCATTGACAATCGGTGGAGGAATTGGACAATCTCGTATGGCTATGTTCCTACTTCGCAAGAAACACATCGGAGAAGTGCAAACAAGTGTTTGGCCTCAAGAAGTCCGCGATACTTACGAAAATATTTTGTAGAGAATCGAACCGCAAGGTTCGATTTTCTTTCTCTTTTCGCCTATAATTTGGTATAATAAACGGTATGAAAATCGTATCAGGAATCTATGGGGGACGTCCCCTCAAGACACTAGAAGGTAAGACGACAAGACCAACTTCGGATAAGGTTAGGGGAGCCATTTTTAACATGATTGGTCCCTACTTTGAAGGGGGACGGGTCTTGGACCTTTATGCAGGTAGTGGTGGTTTATCTATCGAAGCAGTATCGCGTGGCATGTCTAGCGCTGTTTTGGTGGAACGAGACCGTAAGGCTCAGGCTATCGTGGCTGAAAATATCCAGATGACCAAGGAAGTTGGAAAATTTCAACTCCTTAAGATGGATGCAGAAAGGGCATTGGAACAGGTATCTGGGAACTTCGACCTCATTTTCTTAGACCCTCCTTATGCCAAGGAACAAATCGTAGCAGATATTGAAAAAATGGCTGAGAAAGAGTTTTTTTCTGAAGATGTCATGGTCGTGTGTGAGACGGATAAGGCCGTTGAACTTCCAGAAGAAATTGCCTGCCTGGGTATCTGGAAGGAAAAAATTTATGGAATTAGTAAGGTGACAGTCTATGTCAGATAAGATTGGCTTATTCACAGGCTCATTTGATCCGATGACAAATGGGCATCTGGATATGATTGAACGGGCGAGTAGACTTTTTGACAAGCTCTATGTCGGTATTTTTTTTAATCCCCACAAACAAGGATTTCTTCCTATCGAAAATCGTAAACGGGGGTTAGAAAAGGCTTTGAAACATTTGGAAAATGTTGAAGTGGTGTCTTCTCATGATGAATTGGTGGTTGATGTCGCAAAAAGACTGGGGGCTACTTGTCTAGTGCGAGGCTTGAGGAATGCTTCGGATTTGCAATATGAAGCCAGTTTCGATTACTACAACCATCAACTGTCTCCTGATATAGAGACCATTTATTTACATAGCCGACCTGAACATCTCTATATTAGTTCATCCGGTGTTAGGGAGTTATTGAAGTTTGGTCAAGATATTGCTTGCTATGTTCCCGAGAGTATTTTGGAGGAAATAAGAAATGAAAAAAAAGATTAGATGGCCCTTATATGTCATTGCGGCCTTAATTGTGACTTTCTTGGCATTTGTAGTGCCCTTGCCCTACTATATAGAAGTTCCAGGTGGTTCGGAAGATATTCGCCAAGTCCTTAAAGTCAATGACAAAGAAGATAAGGAAGCTGGGGCCTATCAATTCGTTACAGTTGGTGTCCAACATGCTACTTTAGCTCATATGATTTATGCGTGGTTGACGCCTTTTACAGATATTCGTAGTGCTCAGGAGACTACAGGTGGTTCTTCCGATGTAGAATTTATGCGGATCAATCAATTCTACATGCAAACATCGCAAAATATGGCCAAGTATCAAGGACTAAAAACAGCTGGTAAGGATATTGAACTAAAATACCTTGGGGTTTATGTTTTGACTGTGACAGATAATTCAACCTTTAAAGGGATTCTCAACATCTCTGATACCGTCACAGCAGTCAATGATCAGACCTTTGACAGTTCCAAAGATTTGATTGATTATGTCAATTCTCAAAAATTAGGGGACTCTGTCAAAGTAACCTATGAAGAGGATGGGCAAACCAAATCTGCAGAAGGAAAGATTATCACCTTGGAAAATGGCAAAAATGGAATTGGAATCGGCTTGATTGACCGTACAGAAGTAACCAGTGATGTCCCAATTCGCTTTTCAACAGCTGGTATCGGTGGTCCAAGTGCAGGTCTCATGTTTAGTCTAGCCATCTATACCCAAATAGCAGACCCAGGCCTTCGTAATGGCCGCATTGTTGCCGGTACAGGAACCATTGACCGTGATGGTAATGTGGGGGACATTGGAGGTATTGATAAGAAAGTTGTAGCTTCGGCTAGAGAAGGTGCTGCTATTTTCTTTGCCCCAGATAATCCTGTTAGCGAAGAAGAACAAAAAGCACATCCTGATGCGAAAAACAACTACCAAACAGCCCTAGAAGCAGCTAAAACAATCAAGACAGATATGAAAATCGTGCCAGTTAAAACCCTACAAGATGCAATTGATTACTTGAAAAACAATCCCTAGTTTTTGAGTGAAGTTTCCAAACTAGCGCACAAGCAGAGAAGATGGTATAATAGTCAAATGGTTCAATTATTATTCACTCTAAGCAGTCACATGCTCTTTATTTATGTGAGTTTTTACCTTTTAAAGAATCTTGTTAGATGGGAAAAGGTTTTAAAAGTGACAGCTGAGAATACAGGAAAAGTTCGTTTACTAGTAGCCTTTTTCAGCATTGTAATGGGCTACATCATGAGTTCTTTCTTTATCAGCCTATATCAGTTGTGGCAAGAAGCGCTTAGAGGATTATTATAAAATCAAATGTAAAGGAAATAAGTATGGAAAAAATTGTGGTTCAAGGTGGCGATAATCGTCTGGTAGGAAGTGTTACGATTGAAGGGGCAAAAAATGCAGTCTTGCCCTTGTTGGCAGCGACTATTCTAGCAAGTGAAGGAAAGACCGTCTTGCAGAATGTTCCGATTTTGTCAGATGTTTTCACTATGAATCAGGTGGTTCGTGGTTTGAATGCCAAGGTGGATTTTGATGAAGAAGCCCATCTTGTTGAGGTGGACGCGACTGGTGATATCACTGAGGAAGCTCCCTACAAGTATGTCAGCAAGATGCGTGCATCTATCGTTGTCTTGGGGCCAATTATTGCCCGTGTAGGTCATGCCAAGGTATCCATGCCAGGTGGTTGTACGATTGGTAGCCGCCCTATTGATCTTCATTTGAAAGGTCTAGAAGCTATGGGGGCTAAGATTAGTCAGACAGCTGGTTACATCGAAGCCAAGGCTGACCGCTTACATGGAGCTCATATCTATATGGACTTCCCAAGTGTTGGTGCTACTCAGAACTTGATGATGGCGGCGACCCTGGCTGATGGGGTGACAGTGATTGAAAATGCTGCGCGTGAGCCTGAGATTGTGGACCTAGCCATTCTCCTCAATGAAATGGGAGCCAAGGTCAAAGGTGCTGGTACAGAGACCATTACCATTACCGGTGTTGAGAAACTTCACGGTACGACTCACAATGTAGTCCAAGACCGTATCGAAGCAGGAACCTTTATGGTAGCTGCTGCCATGACTGGTGGTGATGTCTTGATTAAAGATGCTGTCTGGGAGCATAACCGTCCCTTGATTGCCAAATTGCTTGAAATGGGAGTGGAAGTGACAGAGGAGACTGAAGGAATTCGAGTTCGCTCTCAACTAGAAAATCTAAAAGCTGTTCATGTAAAAACCTTGCCCCACCCAGGATTTCCAACAGATATGCAGGCCCAATTTACAGCCTTGATGACCGTCGCAAAAGGGGAATCAACTATGATAGAGACAGTTTTTGAAAATCGTTTCCAACATCTAGAAGAAATGCGTCGCATGGGCTTGCATTCTGAGATTATCCGTGATACAGCTCGTATTGTTGGTGGTCAACCTTTGCAGGGGGCAGAAGTTCTTTCAACTGACCTTCGTGCCAGCGCAGCCTTGATTTTGACAGGTTTGGTAGCACAAGGAGAAACTGTAGTTGGTAAATTGGTTCACTTGGATAGAGGTTACTACCGTTTCCATGAGAAATTGGCGCAGCTAGGTGCTAAGATTCAGCGGATTGAGGCAAGTGATGAAGATGAATAAGAAATCAAGTTACGTAGTCAAGCGTTTACTTTTAGTCATCATAGTACTGATTTTGGGCGTTCTAGCCCTAGGAATCGGTTTAATGGTAGGCTATGGAATCTTGGGCAAGGGTCAAGATCCATGGGCCATCCTATCTCCAGCAAAATGGCAGGAATTGATTCATAAATTTACAGGGAATTAGGCTGGAGAACCAGCCTTTTTCTAAAGATAAGGAGAAATATGAACAAAAAAACAAGACAGACACTAATCGGACTGCTAGTGTTATTGCTTTTATCTGCAGGGAGTTATTATATCAAGCAGCTGCAGTCGACAGCTAATAGTCCTAAAACCAAGCTTAGTCAAAAAAAACAAGCGTCTGAAGCTCCTAGTCAAGAATTGGCAGAAAGTGTCTTAACAGATGCAGTCAAGAGTCAAATAAAAGGGAGTCTGGAGTGGAATGGCTCAGGTGCTTTTATCGTCAATGGCAATAAAACAAATCTAGATGCCAAGGTTTCAAGTAAGCCCTATGCTGATAATAAAACAAAGACAGTGGGCAAGGAAACGGTACCAACCGTAGCTAATGCCCTCTTGTCTAAGGCTACTCGCCAGTACAAGAATCGTGAAGAAACTGGGAATGGTTCGACTTCATGGACTCCTCCAGGCTGGCATCAGGTTAAGAATCTAAAGGGTACTTATACCCATGCGGTCGATAGAGGTCACTTGTTAGGCTATGCCTTAATCGGTGGCTTGGATGGTTTTGATGCCTCGACAAGCAATCCTAAAAACATTGCTGTTCAAACAGCCTGGGCAAATCAGGCGCAAGCCGAGGATTCGACTGGTCAAAACTACTATGAAAGTATGGTACGTAAGGCCTTGGATAAAAACAAGCGTGTCCGTTACCGTGTAACCCTTTACTATGCTTCGAATGAGGATTTGGTTCCTTCAGCTTCACAGATTGAAGCCAAGTCTTCAGACGGAGAATTGGAATTCAATGTTCTAGTTCCCAATGTTCAAAAAGGGCTTCAATTGGATTACCGAACTGGAGAAGTAACGGTTACTCAGTAAAATACAAAATAAACTCCTATGTCACTTGAAGATGTAGGAGTTCTTTTTTGGACAATTTAAGTAGAACTAGAATAGACACTGAGAAAAAATAATATGTACTGAGCTAATTTTTGTGATATAATAGAGGGTAAGATACTATTTTAGGAGAAGAACTATGGAAGACCCAAGTAGTCAGAATTTGTTGCTACAATTTGTTTTATTGTTTATCTTGACGGTGTTAAATGCCTTTTTCTCAGCCACAGAAATGGCCATGGTGTCACTTAACCGTGCGCGGGTTGAACAAAAGGCAGAAGAAGGAGATAGACGCTATATTCGTCTGCTGAAGGTATTAGAAAATCCTAACCACTTTTTATCAACCATTCAAGTAGGGATTACCCTAATTACGATCTTATCAGGGGCGAGTTTGGCAGACACTCTGGGACGAGAAATTGCATCTTGGCTTGGAAATGGTGAAACAGCTTATGCCGTTGCAAGTTTTCTGTCTTTAGCATTTTTGACTTATATTTCCATCGTTTTTGGGGAATTGTATCCTAAGAGAATCGCTCTTAATCTAAAGGATGCCTTGGCGATTCGTACAGCGCCAGTTATCATTGGGCTTGGGAAACTAGTTAGTCCCTTTGTTTGGCTCTTGTCTGCATCTACCAATCTCTTGAGTCGCTTGACTCCTATGACCTTTGACGATGCTGATGAAAAAATGACCCGTGATGAAATTGAGTACATGCTGACAAATAGTGAAGAAACACTAGATGCTGACGAAATTGAAATGTTACAAGGGATTTTTTCACTGGATGAATTAATGGCCAGAGAAGTCATGGTTCCTCGGACGGATGCCTTTATGGTGGATATTCAGGATGAGAGTCAAGCCATTATTCAAAGTATTTTAAAACAAAATTATTCTCGTATCCCTGTCTATGATGGGGATAAGGATAACGTGATTGGGATCATTCACACCAAGAGTCTCCTTAGGGCGGGCTTTGTGGACGGTTTTGACAATATTGTTTGGAAGAAAATCTTACAAGATCCACTTTTTGTTCCTGAAACTATTTTTGTGGATGACTTGTTAAAAGAATTGCGCAATACCCAAAGACAAATGGCAATCTTGCTGGATGAATACGGTGGGATGGCTGGTTTGGTGACACTTGAAGACCTCTTAGAGGAAATCGTTGGGGAAATCGATGACGAAACAGATAAGGCTGAAATCGAAGTTCATCAAATCGGAGAAGATACTTATATCGTTCAAGGTACCATGAATCTCAATGCTTTTAATGACTACTTTGATGTTGAACTGGAAAGTGATGACGTTGATACCATCGCTGGTTACTATTTGACAGGAGTTGGAACCATTCCAACGACTGAGAAACTCAGCTATGAATTAGTTAGCCAAAACAAACAGCTTATCTTAACCAATGATAAAGTGAAAAATGGACGTGTTACCAAGGTAAAAGTCCAAATCACAGAAGTCGAAATAGAAGAAGAAACAGAGTAAACTAGAGGCTTTTGTCACCAGGCGTGACAAAGCTTTTTTCAGTTGATTTCAAAAGGGAATTGTGTCCTCGAAAAACTCAGCCCCAACCTAGTTCCAAAAGTTTTTTAAAGTTATACGTATTTATTCGATGAAAAATAAAAAAGCCCTATTTTACGGGCTTTTTGTCTTGATAAATTCCGATAAATTCGGTACTGAAAGGCGGTAGACGGATTTGAACCGACGATCAAGCTTTTGCAGAGCCGTGCCTTACCACTTGGCTATACCGCCTTAACGTTTATTATTATACCTTGAAAATGATTTTCAGTCAATAGCTTTTTCAGATTTTTTGTGTTAATAAGCCTAAATATTCTGAAAATTCGTTTACTTTTATTGAAATATCTTAAAATATATGGTATAATCAATAATAACCTATACTTTATAAGAGGAGTAAATAAATGAAAAAAAGTCAAGTGCTTGCTGTAGCGGGGGCTACCTTATTAGCGTCAGGAGTTCTAGCTGCGTGTTCAAACACTAGTTCAAATAATGCTAAACTAGCAAAAGATTACCAATATGTTTATCAAACAGATCCAGAAACCTTGGATTATATCGTCAGCAATATCGATTCAACATCTTTCGTCACAACAAATGCTGTAGATGGTTTGTTGGCTAATGATAAATATGGTAACCTGGTTCCTTCTATTGCTGAATCATGGACAGTTTCAAAAGATGGTTTGACTTATACCTATAAAATCCGTAAGGATGCTAAATGGGTGACAGCAGAGGGAGAAGAATACGCTCCTGTAACTGCTAAAGACTTCGTTACTGGTTTGAAACACGCCGTAGATGGAAAATCAAAAGGACTTTCAATCGTTAGCTCTTCTATTAAGGGATTAGAAGCCTATATCAAGGGTGAAACAAGCGACTTTTCAACTGTTGGAGTAAAAGCACTTGATGATCAAACACTAGAATATACCTTGAACCAGCCAGAAACTTTCTGGAATGACAAGACAACTAGTGGTGTTTTGATGCCGGTTAATGAAGAATTCTTAACTTCAAAAGGGGAAGGTTTTGGTGCCCCAACCGATGCTAACTCTATTCTTTATAACGGTCCATTTGTCTTGAAGGCTGTAACTCCAAAATCATCTATCGAGATGGCTAAAAATGATGCTTACTGGGATAAAGAAAATGTAAAAATTGAGAACGTTAAGTTCACTTTCTGGGATGGTAAGGACCAAGATGTGATTGCCAAAGGTTTTGCCGATGGTCAATATAGCAAGGCTCGTATCTTCCCTACAAGTTCTACATATGAAAAATATGTGGCTGATTTCAAAGATAACATTTACTTTAATGAACCAGGTGCGGGTGTTGCAACTGTCAGCTTGAACTATGGCCGTACAACTTATAACCACACTGCCAAAACAAGTGATGCCCAAAAGACATCTACTCAGAAAGCATTGCTAAACAAGGAATTCCGTCAAGCCTTGAACTTTGCAGTCGATCGCAATTCTTACTCAGCTCAAACAAATGGTACAGATGGAGCTGCAGTAGCCATCCGTAATACATTTGCACCTTATAATCTTCAAGTTGGTAAGAAAACATTTGGTGAATTGGTACAAGATAGCTTGGCTAAGACAAATTCTTCTACTTGGTCAAACGTGTCTCTGGCAGATTCTCAAAATGGCCTTTACAATGAAGAAAAAGCTAAAGAAGTCTTTGCTAAAGCTAAATCAAGCTTGCAAGCTGAAGGTGTTGAATTCCCAATCCACTTGGATGCCTTGGTTATCCAAGAATCAACAGCGGTTGTAAACCGTGTTCAATCATTGAAACAATCAATTGAAAAAGTATTGGGTTCAGATAATGTTGTTGTAGACTTACAACAAATGACTCAAGCAGAAGCTTTACCAATTTCATTTAGCGCTCCAACAGCTAAAGAACAAGACTGGGATATACATACCTTGCTAGGATGGAACCCTGACTATCAAGATCCTTCTACTTTCTTGGATCAATTCGTCCTTAAGGGAGGAAGCACTCGCCTTTACCTTGGTATTGACCAAAACACAGATGCATCAGTAGTAAGCAAACTTGGTTTAGCTGACTATGGAAAATTACTTGATGACGCAAACAGCGAAAACCAAGATGTTCAAAAACGTTATGAAAAATACGCAGTAGCACAAGCTTGGTTGACTGACAATGCTTTGACAATTCCAGTAATGGCTTCTCCTAAAGAAACAGCCGTTTCATATGTTTCAAAAGTTCTACCATTTAGCTCTTCATATTCTGTAGCCGGCCTTAAAGGTGAAAATTCAGGATACTTGAAGTACACTGAAGTTGGCGAAAAAGCAATTACCAAAGAAGAGTATGAAAAAGCTCGTGAAAAATGGTTGAAAGAAAAGACTGAGTCAAACGAGAAAGCTCAAAAAGAATTGGCAAGTCATGTGAAGTAAATAATTTTCAATAGAACTTTCTCTCCATGAGGAGAAGGTTCTTTTGGGATTTTTAAAGGAAATGATATGAAAAAATATATTTTTATGCGTGTTTTGCGGTCATTGGTTTCTATCTTCTTAGTAACAACTTTGACTTACACGATTATCTATACAATGGTTCCTCGAAAATTGATTTTCAAACAGGACACCAACTATAACAAGATTGCGACAACTGCTGATAAACGTGATAACTATGAGAATACTGTTTATGAGCGTATGGGCTATATCGAGTACTACGATACCAAAGAGTTGCAAGAAAAAGCTAGCCAGATGGATGCTTCTGTAACAGTTGAAGCTAATGATACCAATAAGGCTATCTATGAAAAATACATCAAACAAATCGGTCATGGTTGGACCTTGGGAGAATTTACTGAAAGTGGCCAATTCTACGCTACTCGTGAAATCCCAATTTTTGAACGTGTTTTTCACTTCTATGCTAACTTGATTGACATTGATCATACAAATAAAATTCAAGACCCTGAAAATCCAGACTTGAAGCGTTATCTTCGTTTCGAAAACGATCCAGCGATCGGATGGTCATTGGTTGGTTCAGGAACTAAACACAAATATCTCTTGTACTTCAACAGTCAGTTCCCATTTGTGCATCAAAACTTTGTGAACATTAATTTAGGTGACTCTTATCCAACCTATGCTAATAGCCCTGTTTTACAGGTTATTACTCAGGGGCAAGGGCAAACAAAAACTGCTCAAGTTCAGTTCCCAACAGGTAAGAAAACTTCTTCTGTAAATATTTACTCAAGAACCTACAAATCACCTAGTCAGGCTGACTCTCGTGAAGTAGCTAATTATGGGAAAGATGATCCATATACTGCAACTGAAAGCAACTACCAATATCCTTCTATGATTGCTAGCTCTGCAGTCGTTGGATTGATCGGTTTGGTGATTTCTTATGCGATTGCCGTGCCACTTGGTTCAGCAATGGCTCGCTTCAAGAATACTTGGATTGATAGCTTCTCAACAGGGGCTTTGACCTTCTTGATGGCTCTTCCAACAATTGCCTTGGTTTATATCGTTCGTTTGGCTGGTTCTTCAATCGGCTTACCAGATTCATTCCCTATCTTGGGTGCTGGAGATTGGCGTTCTTACGTTTTACCAGCAGTTATCCTTGGTTTGTTGGGTGCTCCGGGTACAGCCATTTGGATTCGTCGTTATATGATTGACTTGCAATCACAGGACTTTGTTCGTTTTGCTCGTGCCAAAGGTTTGTCTGAAAAAGAAATTTCAAACAAACACATCTTTAAAAATGCCATGGTTCCACTGGTTTCAGGAATTCCTGGTGCCGTTATCGGGGTTATCGGTGGTGCAACCCTTACTGAAACAGTCTTCGCCTTCCCAGGTATGGGTAAAATGTTGATTGACTCTGTAAAAGCATCTAATAACTCTATGGTCGTTGGTCTTGTCTTCATCTTTACATGTATTTCTATCTTCTCACTTCTTTTGGGAGATATTTGGATGACGATTATTGACCCACGTATTAAATTGACTGAGAAAGGAGGCAAATAATGTCTACAATCGATAAAGAAAAATTTCAGTTTGTAAAACGTGACGATTTTGCCTCTGAAACTATTGATGCGCCAGCATATTCTTACTGGAAATCAGTGTTTAGACAATTTATGAAGAAGAAATCAACTGTAGTCATGTTGGGAATCTTGGTAGCTATCATTTTGATGAGTTTCATCTACCCAATGTTTTCTAAGTTTGATTTTAATGATGTCAGCAAAGTAAACGACTTTAGTGCTCGTTATATCAAGCCAAATGCTGAGCATTGGTTCGGTACAGATAGTAACGGTAAATCTCTCTTTGACGGTGTCTGGTTCGGAGCTCGTAACTCCATCCTCATTTCTGTGATTGCGACAGTGATTAACTTGGTTATCGGTGTTTTTGTCGGTGGTATTTGGGGGATTTCAAAATCAGTTGACCGTGTGATGATGGAAGTTTATAACGTCATCTCAAACATTCCATCTCTTTTGATTGTCATTGTCTTGACTTACTCAATCGGAGCTGGATTCTGGAATCTGATTTTTGCTATGAGTGTGACAACATGGATTGGAATTGCCTTCATGATCCGTGTGCAAATCTTGCGTTACCGTGATTTGGAATACAACTTGGCGTCACGTACTTTGGGAACACCAACCTTGAAGATTGTTGCCAAAAATATCATGCCTCAATTGGTATCTGTTATTGTGACAACCATGACTCAAATGCTTCCAAGTTTTATCTCATACGAAGCCTTCTTGTCATTCTTCGGTCTTGGACTACCGATTACTGTGCCAAGTTTGGGTCGTTTGATTTCAGATTATTCACAAAACGTAACAACCAATGCTTACTTGTTCTGGATTCCATTGACAACTCTTGTCTTGGTATCCTTGTCCCTTTTCGTAGTTGGTCAAAACTTAGCGGATGCTAGTGATCCACGTACACATAGATAGGAGTAGAAATGACAAAAGAAAAAAATGTAATTTTGACTGCTCGCGATATTGTCGTGGAATTTGACGTTCGTGACAAAGTATTGACAGCCATTCGCGGCGTTTCCCTTGAACTAGTTGAAGGAGAAGTATTAGCCTTGGTAGGTGAGTCAGGATCAGGAAAATCTGTTTTGACAAAGACTTTCACAGGTATGCTTGAAGAAAATGGTCGCATTGCCCAAGGTAGTATTGACTACCGTGGTCAGGATTTGACAGCCTTGTCTTCTCACAAGGATTGGGAACAAATTCGTGGTGCTAAGATTGCGACGATCTTCCAAGATCCAATGACTAGTTTGGACCCAATTAAAACAATTGGTAGTCAGATTACAGAAGTTATTGTAAAACACCAAGGAAAAACAGCTAAAGAAGCGAAAGAATTGGCCATTGACTACATGAATAAGGTTGGGATTCCAGATGCAGATAGACGTTTTGATGAATACCCGTTCCAATATTCTGGGGGAATGCGTCAACGTATCGTTATTGCGATTGCCCTTGCCTGCCGACCTGATGTCTTGATCTGTGATGAGCCAACGACTGCCTTGGATGTGACTATCCAAGCACAAATCATTGATTTGCTAAAATCTTTACAAAACGAGTATCATTTCACAACAATCTTTATCACCCACGACCTTGGTGTGGTAGCAAGTATTGCGGATAAGGTAGCGGTTATGTATGCAGGAGAAATCGTTGAATATGGAACTGTTGAGGAAGTCTTCTATGATCCTCGCCATCCATATACATGGAGTCTCTTGTCTAGCTTGCCTCAGCTTGCTGATGATAAAGGGGATCTTTACTCAATCCCAGGAACACCTCCGTCACTTTATACTGACCTGAAAGGGGATGCCTTTGCCTTGCGTTCAGACTATGCAATGCAGATTGACTTCGAACAAAAAGCTCCTCAATTCTCAGTATCAGAGACACATTGGGCTAAAACTTGGCTACTTCATGAGGATGCTCCAAAAGTAGAAAAACCAGCTGTGATTGCAAATCTCCATGATAAGATTCGTGAAAAAATGGGATTTGCCCATCTGGCTGACTAGGAGGAAGGAAATGTCTGAAAAATTAGTAGAAATCAAAGATTTAGAAATTTCCTTCGGTGAAGGAAGTAAGAAGTTTGTCGCAGTTAAAAATGCTAACTTCTTTATCAACAAGGGAGAAACTTTCTCGCTTGTAGGTGAGTCAGGTAGTGGGAAAACAACTATTGGTCGTGCCATCATCGGTCTTAATGATACAAGTAATGGGGATATCATTTTTGATGGTCAAAAGATTAATGGTAAGAAATCGCGTGAACAAGCTGCAGAATTGATTCGTCGTATCCAGATGATTTTTCAAGATCCTGCCGCAAGTTTGAATGAACGTGCGACTGTTGATTATATTATTTCTGAAGGTCTTTACAATCATCATCTGTTCAAGGATGAAGAAGAACGTAAAGAGAAAGTTAAAAATATTATCCGTGAAGTGGGGCTTCTTGCTGAGCACTTGACTCGTTACCCTCATGAATTCTCAGGTGGTCAACGTCAACGTATCGGTATTGCCCGTGCCTTGGTCATGCAACCAGACTTTGTTATTGCGGATGAGCCCATTTCAGCCTTGGACGTTTCTGTGCGTGCTCAAGTCTTGAACTTGCTCAAAAAATTCCAAAAAGAACTTGGTTTGACCTATCTCTTCATCGCCCATGACTTGTCTGTCGTTCGCTTTATTTCAGATCGTATCGCAGTTATTTACAAGGGTGTTATTGTAGAGGTTGCAGAAACAGAAGAATTGTTTAACAATCCAATTCATCCATATACTCAAGCCTTGCTTTCAGCGGTACCAATCCCAGATCCAATCTTGGAACGTAAGAAGGTCTTGAAGGTTTACGACCCAAGTCAACACGACTATGAGACTGATAAGCCATCTATGGTAGAAATCCGTCCAGGTCACTATGTTTGGGCTAACCAAGCCGAATTAGCGCGTTACCAACAAGGGTTAAACTAATAATGGTTTTATAATTTCCATATCAATTTTTATGGGAATTATAAACCTTTTTTTGTTGGACTGATTTGAAAAAATCTTTGAAAGAATTATGAAAGAATTTTCGAAAAATTTTAAAAAATTCTGAAATATTCTTGACAGGTGATGAAAAAGGTGGTAAGATAGGAAACATCAAAAAAGAAAGCAGAAAAAGAAATGAATAAGAGACAAGCTGTAACGATGACTCAAAACTTTTACTTTAGCTACTTTAGATAGTGTTTGTAGACATGTCACCATGGATGCAAACAGTTCAAGCAATTTGTTTGTATCTATGTGGCTAAGATTTTTGATTGTGGTCCATATAGATGAATATCTAAATGGACTAGCAAAGTTATAACTTGTTAGATTATTTCAAGCATCCGTTTAGATAGTATCTAGGCGGTTTTTTGTTTTATCTTTTCTGAGAAGGAGTTTCATTATGAAAGTTGTTCGAAAATTATTAGCACCCCTCTTGGTAGTGGGGATCCTCTTGATCTCTCTGATCAGCTTGCATCAGTTGAAGGCAGATAAGAAAAAAGATGTGTTTCGTATCGGTATTTCCCAGTTTATTACTCACCAGTCCCTAGACGCTACTAGAGAAGGGTTTGTGGATGAGCTGGCCAAACAAGGCTATGTTGAAGGGGAAAATATTGAGATTGATTTGCAAAATGCACAGGGAGAACAACGAAATCTAAAAACCATTTCCCAGCAACTAGCAGAATCTAGTGATGTCGTTCTAGCCATCGCAACGCCTTCTGCTCAGAGTTTGGCCAATACAACACAAACGACACCGGTTATCTTTTCAGCGGTAACAGATCCTGTCAGCGCCAAGTTGGTTGAGTCAAGAGAGCATCCTGGGGGCAATGTAACTGGGACAAGTGACCAGTCATCAGATGCCATTTCAACCCAAATCAATTTGATAAAGAAAGTTCTACCAAAGGCTAAAACAATCGGAATTCTCTATACTCAGAGCGAGCCAAATTCGGTTGTCCAAAAGGATGAAGCAAAGCGACTTCTAGAAGAAAAAGGATTTACTGTTGTTGAAAAAACAATCTTGGACAGTAATAACGTCAAGGCCGCAGCAGAGAGCTTGATGGCAGAGGTTGATATGGTTTTTGTACCAACGGACAATATCATTTCGTCAACCATGGAAACAGTCAAGCAGGTTTCTATTAAACACAAGGTTCCAGTATTCGGTGGTTCAACAGAAATGATTGCGGTTGGTGGCTTGTATAACTACGGAACCAATTATGAAGAATTGGGAAGACAGACAGCAAGAATGCTGGTTCGTGTCTTAAAAGGTGAGAAGCCAGAAAATATAGCAGTTGAGTTGCCTGAAAAACTGGAATTGCATACCAATCAAGAAATGGCAGACGCATTGGGAATTGATATTAGTAAGTTAGAAGGCAAGGAATAAGGAGGTTTGAGATGAATTTTGTATTATCTAGTTTATCAGAAGGTTTATTGTGGTCGATTATGGCGATTGGGGTCTACTTGACTTTCCGTATTTTGGATATTGCGGATATGACTGCTGAAGGAGCTTTTCCACTGGGGGCGGCTGTCGTTGTATCACAGATACAGGCAGGGACAAATCCTTGGATTGCGACCTTATTGGCTTTGCTGGCAGGTATGGTAGCAGGTCTAGTATCAGGAATGCTCCACACCAAGATGAAAATTCCAGCTCTCTTGACAGGTATTGTGACCTTGACAGGGCTTTATTCAATCAATATTAAAATCATGGGAAGTGTGCCCAATCTTTCCTTGGGAGATTCTTCGACTGTCTTTAAACAGTTGGCGAGCTTAGGGCTGACAACTGAAGAAGCTGTTTTCTCATTCAGTTTGGCCTGTCTCTTACTTGTTTGTTTGGTCTTGACTCTTTTGATGAAAACAGAGATTGGCTTGGTCTTGCGTTCGACTGGGGACAATATTCCGATGAGTGAGGCAAATGGGGTCAATGTAGACACCATGAAGATTGTTGGTTACATGATTTCAAACGGCTTGATTGCCTTATGTGGTTCCTTGTTTGCCCAAAATGATGGATTTTCAGATGTAACTTCTGGGACAGGAACCATCGTTGTTGGTTTGAGTGCAGTGATTATTGCGGAAGTCTTGATACACGACTTGACCATTGGAGGTCGCCTGTTATCCATCGGAATTGGTGCTATTGTTTACCGTTTGATTATTTTAAATATCTATGAAATTCCAAATCTAGATCAAAATCTAGTTCGTCTCTTTAATGCAATCTTGTTAGCCTTGGTTCTATTTGCACCAGAATTGCAAAAGAGATTAAAGATTCGTGGTCTGAAATTGAGAAATGAATAGGAGGAGAAAGTTATGGCAAGTTTGTTAACACTTGAAAATATTCACAAAACATTTGAAGCAGGGACAGTCAATGAGAACCATGTTCTCAAAGGATTAGATTTAGAGGTTGAAGAGGGAGATTTTATCTCTGTGATTGGTGGAAATGGAGCAGGGAAATCCACTTTGATGAATATCTTGGCTGGCAATCTATCGGTGGATGAAGGGGACCTTTTATTGGCAGGAAAATCCATTAAAAATCTGAGTGTAAGAAAGAGAGCCAAGGATATCGCCCGTGTTTTTCAAGATCCTAAGATGGGAACAGCTTCTCGTTTGACGATTGAGGAGAATATGGCTATTGCCTTGAGACGCGGGCAGAAGAGAGGGCTTGGTTGGGGCGTGAAGGAGAAGGATAGAATCCAGTTCCAAGAGGCCTTGAAGGAGTTGAATATTGGCCTTGAAAACCGCTTAAAAGTAGATACTCAATATCTCTCAGGAGGACAAAGACAGGCCTTGACTCTAGTCATGGCAGCTCTGGTGAAACCCAAACTTTTGCTTTTGGATGAACATACTGCGGCACTTGACCCGAAAACTAGTCAAATGGTGATGGATTTGACGCAAAAGATTGTGGAACACCATCAGTTGACGACTTTGATGATTACCCACGATATGAACCATGCTATTGAGTACGGAAATCGTCTCATTATGCTCTATCAAGGCAAGATAGTGGTAGATGTCAAGGGAGAGGAGAAAAAGCATCTGACAGTTGAAGATCTCATGCATCTCTTCCAGAAAAATAGTGGCCAAAGTCTAGTCAGTGATGAATTAGTTTTGGGATAAAGAAAAAGGCTGAGATCTAGTGTCTCAGTCTTTTATTAGTACAAATGGATAAGTAGAAATATGAAATTAATACTCTTCGAAAATCTCTTCAAACCGTGTCAGCTCTATTTGCAACCTCAAAACAGTGTTTTGAGCAGCCTGCGGCTAGCTTCCTAGTTTGCTCTTTGATTTTCAGTGAGTATAAACTCAGTAAGGAGCCCTCTTTCTCAGAAAAGCAGGGTTCTTTTTGCTGTCTATTCCATCCCTGAAAGCGTAAAACAAACTGGTCAGGGTGGCTAGTTTGTGGTATAATGAAAGAGACTCAAAAAGAAACAGGAGAAAAATGATGGATTTACTATTAGCAATTGTATTGATTGTGCTAGCTTTTCTAGGAGGAGCTCTTGGAGGAATGTACTTGGTTCGTAAGCAAATTGAAAAAGAATTCGCTGACAACCCACGTTTGAATGCTGAAGCAGTTCGTACTCTTTTGAGTGCAAATGGTCAAAAACCAAGCGAAGCTAAGGTACAACAAGTTTACCACCAAATCATCCGCCAACAAAAGGCAGCCCTTGCTAACAATAAAAAGAAAAAATAAATAAGGAAAAGTCTGGGATGAAAGTTCCAGACTTCTCACTATGTTGCTATGGTTTAGGGATGAGACTTTTCCTTGCATTCTATTGATATTTGATTATGATTAAGAGAGATAGTTGTTGATTAGGCTGTCATTATTCAGTTCATAAGGATCAATAATCATAATGAACTATCAATCAGAAAAAGACTAGAAAGAAGACTGTATGGATAATCGACCAATTGGTTTTTTGGATTCGGGTGTCGGGGGCTTGACCGTTGTGCGCGAGCTCATGCGCCAGCTTCCCTATGAAGAAATCGTCTATATTGGAGATTCGGCACGGGCGCCCTATGGTCCCCGTCCTGCTGAGCAAATTCGTGAATATACTTGGCAGTTGGTCAACTTTCTTTTGACCAAGGATGTCAAAATGATTGTCATTGCTTGTAATACTGCGACTGCGGTCGTCTGGGAAGAAATCAAGGCTCAACTAGACATTCCCGTCCTAGGTGTGATTTTGCCAGGAGCTTCGGCAGCTATCAAGTCCAGTCAAGGTGGGAAAATCGGAGTGATTGGAACGCCCATGACGGTACAATCAGACATCTACCGTCAGAAAATTCATGATTTGGATCCGGACTTACAGGTGGAGAGTTTGGCCTGTCCCAAGTTTGCCCCTTTGGTCGAGTCGGGTGCCCTGTCAACCAGTGTCACCAAGAAAGTGGTCTATGAAACCCTGCGTCCCTTGGTTGGAAAGGTGGATAGCCTGATTTTGGGCTGTACTCATTATCCGCTTCTCAGACCCATTATTCAAAATGTTATGGGACCGGATGTCAAACTTATCGATAGTGGGGCAGAGTGCGTACGGGATATCTCAGTCTTACTTAATTATTTTGAAATCAATCGTGGTCGCGATGCCGGACCACTCCATCACCGTTTTTACACAACAGCCAGCAGCCAAAGTTTTGCACAAATTGGTGAAGAATGGCTGGAAAAAGAGATTCATGTGGAGCATGTAGAATTATGACAAATAAAATTTATGAATATAAGGATGACCAGGACTGGTATGTCGGGTCTTATGGTATTTTTGGTGGCGTCCGGACGTTGACGGATGATGACTTGGATTTTCCTCTATTGGAGTTTGCTCAAAGATTTCGAGATAAGGATCGAGGTTTTCCTGTTTCTGTTACTGTTTTACGCTATGGTTCTCTCTACCGTTTATTGTCTTTTGTGGTAGATATCCTCAACCAAGAAATGGGACGAAATGTGGAAGTCATCCAACGTCAGGGGGCTTTTCTCTTAGTTGAAAATGGGCAACTCCTGCATGTAGAATTGCCTAAAGAAGGTGTTGATGTAGAAGCATTCTTTGAGACAAACAAGGTCAGAGAAACCTTATTGATTGCGACTCGTAACGAGGGCAAGACCAAGGAATTCCGAGCTATCTTTGACAAGCTAGGCTACGATGTGGAAAATCTTAATGACTATCCTGACTTACCTGAAGTAGCAGAAACAGGCATGACCTTCGAAGAAAATGCCCGCCTCAAGGCAGAAACTATTTCTCAATTAACGGGCAAGATGGTTTTGGCAGATGACTCAGGTCTCAAAGTCGATGTCCTTGGTGGCTTGCCAGGTGTCTGGTCAGCTCGTTTCGCAGGAGTAGGAGCTACTGACCGTGAAAACAATGCCAAACTCTTGCACGAATTGGCCATGGTCTTTGAACTCAAGGATCGCTCTGCTCAATTCCACACGACCCTAGTTGTAGCAAGTCCAAACAAGGAAAGTTTGGTTGTTGAAGCAGACTGGCCAGGCTACATTAACTTTGAACCTAAGGGTGAAAATGGTTTTGGCTATGACCCTCTTTTCCTTGTAGGAGAAACAGGCAAGTCATCAGCTGAATTAACCCTTGAAGAAAAAAATAGTCAATCTCACCGTGCCTTAGCCGTTAAGAAACTTTTGGAGGTATTTCCATCATGGCAAAGCAAACCATCATTGTAATGAGTGATTCTCATGGCGATAGCTTGATTGTAGAAGAAATCCGTGATCGCTATGTGGGCAAAGTTGACGCCGTTTTTCATAACGGCGATTCTGAACTGCGTCCTGATTCTCCACTTTGGGAAGGCATCCGTGTAGTTAAAGGGAACATGGACTTCTACGCCGGCTACCCAGAACGTTTGGTGACTGAGCTTGGTTCGACCAAGATTATCCAAACCCATGGTCACTTGTTTGACATCAATTTCAACTTTCAAAAGTTGGACTACTGGGCTCAGGAAGAAGAGGCCGATATCTGTCTCTATGGTCACTTGCATGTGCCAAGCGCTTGGATGGAAGGAAAGACTCTTTTTCTAAATCCAGGTTCTATCAGTCAACCACGTGGGACCACCAGAGAATGTCTCTATGCTCGTGTGGAGATTGATGACAGTTACTTCAAAGTCGACTTTTTGACACGAGCCCATGAGGTGTATCCAGGCTTGTCCAAGGAGTTTAGCCGATGATTGCCAAGGAGTTTGAGACTTTCTTGTTGGGGCAAGAGGAAACTTTTTTGACCCCTGCTGAAAATCTAGCCGTGTTGATTGATACTCACAATGCGGATCATGCAACCCTCTTGCTCAGTCAGATGACCTATACCCGTGTTCCTGTTGTAACAGATGAAAAACAGTTTGTTGGGACGATTGGGCTCAGAGATATTATGGCTTATCAGATGGAGCATGATTTGAGTCAAGAAATCATGGCAGATACGGATATTGTTCATATGACGAGAACGGACGTAGCGGTCGTCTCTCCAGATTTTACCATTACAGAGGTCTTGCACAAATTGGTGGATGAGTCCTTCTTGCCGGTTGTGGATGCGTCTGGTATTTTCCAAGGAATTATCACGCGCAAGTCTATCCTCAAGGCAGTCAATGCCCTCTTGCATGACTTTAGTAAGGAATTTGAGATTCGATGCAAATGAGAGACAGGATTTCAGCCTTTTTAGAGGAAAAGCAGGGTCTGTCTGCCAATTCCAAGCAGTCCTATAAGTATGATTTGGAGCAATTTTTAGACATTGTGGGCGAGCGGATTTCTGAGACCAGTCTCAAGATTTATCAAGCCCAACTAGCCAGTCTAAAAATCAGCGCTCAGAAGCGAAAGATTTCGGCCTGTAACCAATTTCTCTACTTTCTCTATCAAAAAGGAGAAGTGGATAGCTTTTATCGTTTGGAATTAGCCAAACAAGCTGAAAAGAAGACCGCAAAACCAGAACTGTTAAACCTAGACTCTTTTTGGCAGGAAAGTAATTATCCAGAGGGGCGTTTACTGGCTCTACTTATCTTGGAAATGGGGCTCTTGCCGAGTGAGATTTTAGCTCTCAAGGTTGCGGACATCAATCTGGACTTTCAGGTGTTGCGAATCAAGAAGGCTTCCCAACAGAGAATTGTCACCATTCCTACGACCTTACTTTCAGAATTGGAACCCTTGATGGGCCAGACCTATCTCTTTGAAAGGGGAGGGAAAGCCTATTCTCGTCAGTGGGCCTTTCGTCAGCTAGAATCCTTTGTCAAGGAGAAAGGGTTCCCAACCTTATCAGCCCAGGCCTTGCGGGAACAGTTCATTCTAAGACAAATAGAAAACAAGGTCGATTTGTACGAAATTGCAAAAAAATTAGGATTAAAAACAGTCCTGACCTTAGAAAAATATAGATAATGGATATTAAATTAAAAGATTTTGAAGGGCCCTTGGACTTGCTTTTGCACCTGGTTTCTAAGTACCAGATGGATATCTATGATGTGCCCATCACGGAAGTCATCGAGCAGTATCTAGCCTATGTCTCAACCCTGCAGGCCATGCGTCTGGAAGTGACGGGCGAGTACATGGTCATGGCCAGTCAGCTCATGCTGATCAAGAGCCGCAAGCTTCTTCCGAAGGTGGAAGAAGTGACAGACTTGGAGGATGACCTAGAGCAGGATCTTCTCTCTCAAATCGAAGAATACCGCAAGTTCAAGCTCTTGGGTGAGCATTTGGAAGCCAAGCACCAAGATCGGGCCCGGTATTATTCTAAAGCACCGACAGAGTTGATTTACGAAGATGCGGAGCTTGTGCATGACAAGACGACCATTGACCTCTTTTTGGCTTTTTCAAATATCCTATCCAAGAAAAAAGAGGAGTTTGCACAAAATCACACGACTATCTTGCGGGATGAGTATAAGATTGAGGACATGATGGTTATCGTGAAAGAGTCCTTGACTGGACGAGATCAATTGCGCTTGCAGGATTTGTTTAAGGAAGCCCAGAATGTCCAAGAGGTCATCACCCTCTTTTTGGCAACCCTAGAGTTAATTAAAACCCAGGAGCTGATCCTCGTGCAAGAGGAAAGTTTCGGAGATATTTATCTCATAGAAAAGAAGGAAGAAAGTCAAGTGGCCCAAAGCTAGACTTGATAGAGAGGAAAGATGAGTACTGTAGCAAAAATAGAAGCGCTCTTGTTTGTAGCGGGTGAAGATGGGATTAGGGTCCGCCAGTTAGCTGAACTCCTCTCTCTGCCACCGACAGGCATCCAACAGAGTTTAGAAAAATTAGCCCAGAAGTATGAAAAGGCCCCAGATTCCAGTTTGGCCCTGATTGAGACAGGGGGCGCTTATAGATTGGTGACCAAGCCTCAATTTGCAGCGGTTTTGAAAGAATATGCAAAGGCGCCTATCAACCAGAGCTTGTCTCGGGCTGCCCTTGAGACCTTGTCCATCATTGCCTACAAACAACCCATCACACGGATAGAAATTGATGCCATCCGTGGGGTCAACTCAAGTGGAGCCTTGGCAAAGTTGCAGGCCTTTGACTTGATACGAGAAGATGGGAAAAAAGAAGTGTTGGGTCGCCCCAACCTCTATGTGACTACAGATTATTTCCTAGATTACATGGGAATTAACCATTTGGAAGAATTACCAGTGATTGATGAGCTTGAGATTCAAGCCCAAGAAAGCCAATTATTTGGTGAAAGGATAGAAGAAGATGAGAATCAATAAGTATATTGCCCACGCAGGTGTGGCCAGTAGGAGAAAAGCAGAAGAGCTGATCAAGCAAGGCTTGGTGACGGTTAACGGCCAAGTGGTACGTGAACTAGCAACGACCATCAAGTCAGGTGACAAGGTCGAAGTAGAAGGCCAACCCATCTACAACGAAGAAAAGGTCTACTATCTGCTTAACAAACCACGCGGTGTGATTTCCAGTGTGACAGATGACAAGGGCCGCAAGACGGTTGTCGATCTCTTACCCAATGTGAAAGAGCGCATCTACCCTGTAGGTCGTTTGGACTGGGATACATCAGGAGTCTTGATTTTGACCAATGACGGGGATTTTACGGATGAGATGATTCACCCTCGTAATGAGATTGACAAGGTTTATGTCGCGCGTGTTAAAGGCGTGGCCAATAAGGATAATCTCCGCCCCTTGACCCGTGGACTTGAGATTGATGGTAAGAAAACCAAGCCGGCTGTCTATGAGATTCTCAAAGTGGACCCAGTCAAAAACCGCTCTGTGGTGCAGTTGACTATCCATGAAGGGCGTAACCACCAGGTTAAAAAGATGTTTGAAGCTGTCGGTCTCCAAGTAGATAAGTTGTCACGGACCCGTTTCGGACATCTAGACTTGACAGGACTCCGTCCAGGAGAATCCCGCCGTCTTAATAAAAAAGAAATCAGCCAACTACACACCATGGCTGTAACCAAGAAATAATGAAACGAATCTTAATAGCGCCTGTGCGCTTTTACCAACGGTTTATCTCGCCAGCCTTTCCCCCCTCTTGTCGCTTTGAGCCGACTTGTTCCAACTATATGATTCAGGCTATTGAAAAACATGGCTTCAAGGGTGTTTTGATGGGCTTGGCTCGGATTTTACGTTGCCATCCCTGGTCGAAAACAGGTAAGGACCCCGTCCCAGACCATTTTTCCCTTAAACGGAATCAAGAAGAAAAATGAGGTTGGGCAAAAGATTTTAATAAAATGATAAAAACGCATCCTATCAGGTTTGAGTGTACTGATAGGATGCGTTTTATCATGTAAAGATGTTAGTTGATACTCAATGAAAATCAAAGAGCAAACTAGGAAACTAGCCGCAGGCTGTACTTGAGTACGGCAAGGCGACGTTGACGTGGTTTGAATTTGATTTTCGAAGAGTATGAGTTTGAAGTTGCTTATTTCAAGCCTTTTTGTGCGTCTTCAATCATGAGTTTTGTTGATTCAAGTCCGCCTCCACTTAGATACCAGAGGTCTGGTGTTAGTTGGATAATCTTGTCATTTTTAGCGGCAGGAGTTTCAGCGATGAGGGCATTTTCTAGGACGCCATCGTTGCTTGAGTTGTCCCCACCGATGGCAAGGGTACGGTTGATAACAAAGAGGATATCAGGATTGATTTCTTTGACACTTTCAAAGCTGACTTCTTGTCCGTGGCGAGAATCTTCAAATTGAGTATCAGTTGGCTTGAATTTCAAGGTTTGGTACAAGAAAGAGAAACGAGATTGGGCACCAAAGGCAGCCATTTTTCCTTCATTAAGGAGGATGGCGAGGGCTTTTTTGTCAGAGCTTTCATTTTTAGTAGCGACTTCTTGGATGCTCTTGTCTAGCTTGGCCAATTCTTCCTTGGCTTTATGTGTACCAGTTTCGCCGAAGGCACTTGCTAAGGATTCGATATTAGCCTTGGTAGAAGTCCAGTAGTCGTCCTTGCTTGCTTGGAAGAGAACAGTCGGAGCAATTTCTTTGAATTTATCTACGAATTTTTGGGTACGTGGTGAAGCGATAATCAAATCTGGTTCAAGAGCAGCAATGGCTTCTAGGTCTGGCTCAACCATAGAACCAACATTTTTAACTTTTCCAGCTAGGTCTTTGAGATAGGTTGGTACTGTTTTTGTAGGCATTCCCACGATATTCTTTTCAAAGCCTAAAGCGCGAATAGTATCCGCAGTACCGAGGTCAAAGGTAACAATTTTTTCAGGAGCTTTTGAAAGTTTGACTTCGTCCAGTGAGCTTTTAATGATCACTTCTGTTGGAGCAGAGCTGCTTGTTTCCGACTTACTAGTGCTTGAGTTTGTGTTTGTACTACATGCACCAAGTAGGAGCAAGAAACTGGCTATTAGAGCAGTGAGGTAAAGTTTAAGGGATGTTTTCATGATTTCTCCTTTTTAAAATGTGATAACGATGTAGGGGGCTCTTAGATAGGCTTGTTAGCTAAGAGACAGAGGGTTTTCTAACATGAGTTCAGAATAGCTAGCTATAGATACAGATCTTTTTGCCATTGACATCAGCCAGCGTGATGGGAATCTCATAGAGTTGACTGAGTAGGTCAGCCTGCATGATTTGATCTGTTCTTCCCTTGCTAAAGACTTGACCGTCCTTGAAGGCGACAATTTCATCTGCATACTGACTGGCCATGTTGATATCGTGGAGGACGATGATAATGGTCTTTCCGAGTTCTTCCACCAGTCGCTTGAGAATCTGCATCATGCTGACGCTTTGCTTGATATCGAGATTGTTGAGTGGTTCGTCTAGCAAGATAAAGTCTGTATCCTGGGCCAGTACCATAGCGATAAAGACCCGTTGGAGCTGGCCTCCAGACAGGCTATCGATGTAACGGTCTTTTAAGTTGGTCAGTTCTAGATAGGTCAGGGTTTCTCGGATTTTTTCCCAATCTTCTGGTCTCAGTCGACCTCTACTGTAAGGAAAACGTCCAAAACTGACCAGTTCTTCAACAGTCAATTTGGCTTGGTAATTGATTTTCTGCTTTAGGATAGTCAGTTCTTGAGCCAGTTCTTGTGAATTCCAACTCTCGATTTCACGACCTTTGATACTGAGAATTCCCTGATCTTTCTTGGTCAGTCTGCTCATGATGGAGAGGAGAGTTGATTTTCCAGCACCATTTGGACCAATGAAGGCTGTCAGTTTCTGAGGACTGACCTCAAGCGAAATGCCTTGCAAAATATCCTGTTTTTGAATGGATTTGTCAATGTTTTCCAGTTTCACTGACGCGCCCTCCTGTATAGTAAGATAAAGAATAAGAGCCCCCCAACACTCTCAATGATCATGCTGATTCGAATTTCCAGTGCAAAGACTCGTTCAATCAGGGCTTGTCCCAAGGTCAAACTGATAAATCCGATCAGAATGGCTACGATAAAGAGTATCTTGTGCTGATAGTCTTTGACAATCAGGTAGGTGAGGTTAGCCAGCATAAAGCCGAAGAAGGCCATAGGTCCTACCAAGGCAGTGGCAGTTGAGGTCAAAAGCACGATACCCCAGAGGAGTTCTCTCTGTTCTTTTTCCACATCGAGCCCCAATATTTGAGCCGTTGCTCTTTGCAGGTGCAAGACATCCAGAATAACTGCTTTTCGAAAGAAAAAGATGGTCAAAGCGAGGATGATTAGAGAACCGATGGCTAGGATGGAAGTGTTGAGATGTTGAAAGGAGGCAAAGAGACTGTTCTGCAGTTTATCGTATTCGTTTGGATCCATCAGGACCTGAAGGAAGGTACTGATATTTCGAAAGAGACTTCCGAGTGCTAGACAGATTAGCAGGATGAAGACCAGGTCGTGTTTTATCAGTGTCTTCAAGTAGCCTTGCAAGGCAAGAAAGAAGAGGGATTGAAGCAGAAGCAAAACTAGGAATTCTAAGATAGGGGACTTGCCAAGTTGAAGAAACTTGCTTTCAAAAATCAGTAGTAGGGTTTGCAGTAGGACGTAGAAGGATTCGATTCCTAAAATACTAGGTGTCAGGAAGCGATTTTCCGTCAGGGTTTGAAAACTAATGGTCGAAATCCCAGTCGCGATAGCTACCAAGAGATAAACGATGATCTTTTGGGAACGTAGCTTCCAAGCAAAGGCTGACAAGTGAGTGATGGGCCAAAAGTAGAGAAGACAAGCTCCGACGGCAAGAATAATAAGAAGCCAGAAGAGCTTGGTATGTTTGCTTTTAAACTGCATCTTTTCGTCCCCCTCTCCATAGAAGTAGGATAAAGACGAGGCTACCAATGATTCCTAGTAGAAGACTGACAGACAGCTCATAGGGCCGAATCAGAACTCGGGATAGGATATCGCAGGCCAGAACTAGATTAGCACCGACCAGTGCGACCATGAGTTTGGTCTGACTTAGATTATCTCCATAGCGCTTGCGGACAAGATTGGGAACGATGACTCCGAGAAATGGCAAGCCACCCACGGTAATCATGGTGACACTAGTCGTTAGCGCCACCAGAAAGAGGGCCAATTTTTCAAGTAGGGAGTAGGAAATCCCCAGACTCTCACTGGTTTCCTTGCCCAGATTCATGATGGTAAAAGTTTGGGATAATTTCCAAACGGCTATCAGAATAATGAGGCCTAAGAAAAGCCATTCATACTGATGGGTCTGAATCATGGAGAAGGAGCCCTGGGTCCAGGCAGTCATACTCTGAACCAGATTGAAACGATAGGCGATAACTTCTGTCACAGAACCGATAATTCCGCTATAGATGATCCCAATCAGAGGCAACATCCACCTTTCCTTTACAGTAAAAATGGTCATAAAGGCTAGGAAGAAGAGGGTGAATACGATGGATGAAACAAAAGCGAAGAGCATCTTTTGGGTCAGACTAGCCGACGGAAAGACAAAGAGGCTCAATACCATTCCCAGTTTGGCGGCTTCAGTCGTTCCAACTGTACTCGGAGCAGCAAACTGATTTTGAGTGATAGTCTGCATGAGCAGTCCTGCCATGCTCATACTAGAGGCAGTCAGGAGAATGCTGATAGTTCTTGGGAGACGGGACTCTTGAAAGAGAAGCCAGGTCTGCTGGTCGAAAGCAAAGAGCTTTCCCCATGAAAAATCACTGGTCCCAATGCTAATAGAGAGAAAGACTAGGAGTAGAAGTAAGCCAATTAAATAATGAGAAAGTTTCATACCCCATCCTTTCAAATAGATTTGGTATCGAAAGATACCCGCGGATATTACTGTAACACGATTTCTTTAATCTGTCAATAAATTTTCTGACAATTTAATGAATAAAACAAGGAGAGAGCGCCAAGGCTTTCTCCTTTGTTATCCTATTCCAAAATGTTTTTGCCTTCTTTAACACGCCAACGATAATCTGATAAAATAATATCTTCGAGGGAGTAGCTAGCCTTCCAATCAAGATATTTTTTAGCTTTTGATGCGTCTGCTAGGACGCTAGCTGGGTCACCAGCACGGCGAGCAACAATTTCGTGTGGTATTTTTTGATTCAGTAATTCTTCAGCAGTTTTAAAGATTTCTTTGACGGTATAGCCTTTTTCAGTTCCTAAGTTAAAGATTTGAGAAGAACTGTCTTCTTGAAATAGGTAGTTCATTCCTTTAACATGAGCCTGTGCAAGATCCAAGACATGAATGTAATCTCGAATACATGAACCATCACGTGTATCGTAGTCATCTCCAAATATTTTCAGGCTATCATTTTGTCCCAATGCGGTCTTGTTGATATTTGGAATGATATGAGTTGGATTTTTCACGCGCAGACCGTTTGAAGCATCCATTTCAGCCCCAGCAACATTAAAGTAACGGAAAATGACATATTTCCAATCGTAGCGATTGGCCATCCAGTAAATCATTCGTTCACCCATCAGTTTTGTTTCTGCATAAGGGTTGACAGGGTCGAGCAGGGTATCTTCAGTTGCCGGCTTGTCAATACAGTTATTACCATAGAGGGAAGCAGTCGAAGAGAACATGATTTTTTGAATGCCAACTTCAGATAAGACTTTGAGAACTTGGTTCATACCAGCAACATTGGCAGTGAAGTATTTGCTTGGGTTTTCAATGCTTTCGCTCACAACAATTTCACCTGCACAATGAAGAACAGCATCAATCTGATTTTCTTCTAAGTAAGCTTTTAGGGCACTAGAATCATAAACACCTAGTTGTTTAAAGCTAGCACGACTATCTACAGCTGAACGATTTCCTGTAGAGAGATTATCTAGAACATGTACCTGATAGCCAGCATTTAAAAGAGCTTTAACGGTATGGGAGCCAATGTAGCCAGCTCCACCTGTAACAAGAATTGTTTTGGTCATGATTTTTTCCTTTTTCTAGTTTTGTACTATTTTAAAGAAATAAGAAGGCGAAGTCAACTATTTTCTGCAAATTTCATGAAAAAATTGAACGGATATAGCATTGAATTGTTTTTTTGTTTGGGAATTAATAGTTTGGTTGGTTTTGGAATAGTTCTTAGATTTCACCTCACATGCAAGAAAATACAAGCTTTTTCTAAGATAGAGCAGGACTAAGATACTAATTTAGAAATCCACCTTCCCGCTATCCTTCTCCTATAAAAAGTGGTAAAATGGATGAAAGAAAGAAGGAACTGAAATGACAACATTATTTTCAAAAATCAAAGAAGTAACAGAACTTGCTGCGATCTCAGGTCATGAAGCACCTGTTCGTGCTTATCTTCGTGAAAAGTTGACACCGCACGTGGATGAAGTGGTGACAGATGGCTTGGGTGGTATTTTTGGTATCAAGCATTCAGAAGCTGTGGATGCACCGCGCGTCTTGGTCGCTTCTCATATGGATGAAGTTGGTTTTATGGTCAGCGAAATCAAGCCAGATGGTACTTTTCGTGTCGTAGAAATCGGTGGTTGGAATCCTATGGTGGTTAGTAGCCAGCGCTTTAAACTCTTGACTCGTGACGGTCGTGAAATTCCTGTGATTTCAGGCTCTGTTCCGCCACATTTGACTCGTGGTAAGGGCGGACCAACCATGCCTGCCATTGCAGATATCGTCTTTGATGGCGGTTTTGCGGATAAGGCTGAGGCAGAAAGCTTTGGAATCCGTCCTGGTGACACCATTGTCCCAGATAGTTCTGCAATCTTGACAGCTAATGAAAAAAATATCATCTCAAAAGCTTGGGACAACCGTTACGGAGTTCTTATGGTGAGCGAGTTGGCGGAAGCTCTTTCAGGTCAAAAACTCGGAAATGAACTCTATCTTGGCTCGAACGTCCAAGAAGAAGTTGGTCTTCGTGGTGCTCATACTTCCACAACTAAGTTTGACCCAGAAGTTTTCCTAGCAGTTGACTGCTCACCTGCTGGTGATGTTTATGGCGGTCAAGGCAAGATTGGGGATGGAACCTTGATTCGTTTCTACGACCCAGGTCACTTGCTTCTCCCAGGTATGAAGGATTTCCTTCTGACAACGGCTGAAGAAGCTGGAATCAAGTATCAATACTACTGTGGTAAAGGCGGAACAGACGCTGGCGCAGCTCATCTGAAAAATGGTGGTGTCCCATCTACAACAATCGGTGTTTGCGCTCGTTATATCCATTCTCATCAAACCCTCTATGCAATGGATGACTTCTTAGAAGCGCAAGCTTTCTTGCAAGCCTTGGTGAAAAAATTGGATCGTTCAACAGTTGATTTGATTAAAAATTATTAAACCATAAGGGAGGTGGTAGGGATGGTAGAACCAAACCTAGAAAACCTTGTAAAAGATCTTTACAATCATGCTCGACATGATTTGAGTGAAGATTTAGTTGCTGCTCTCCTAGAGACTGCTAAAAAACTGCCTACTACAAATGAGCAATTGCTGGCAGTCCGTCTCTCAGGCCTGGTCAATCGTGAATTGCTCAAGAATCCTAGACATCCGGCACCTGAGTTGCTCAACTTGGCTCGCTTTATCAAAAGAGAAGAAGCCAAGTACAGAGGAACCGCAGCTTCTGCCCTTATGTATGGGGAACTCTTTAAAATGCTTTGATTCCATTGTGAATCAAAGCATTTTTCTATATGGTAGAAAAGCAATTCTTGATGAGGAGAAGAAAAAGCCATCCCATTCAGGAGAGCCTACTGAAAAAGTCATTAAATTGATGGCTTTTTTGTTATACTAGAGATGAGGTGAAATAATGCTTGATAATCAGTTAACTATGGATGTCAGTCCTTATTCTAGTTTGTATGATATCGTGGTTCCTAAAACCCACTTTTTACGTCAGCTAACTGAACTCTGTGATTTTAGCTTTATTTATGATGAACTAGAAAAGAATTATCGTCCCGATTTTGGGCGTAAAGCTTATTCACCGATTATGATGTTCAAATATCTCTTGTTAAAAGATATTTATAAGTTATCAGATGTAGATGTGGTAGGACGTTCCTTGTCAGATATGGCCTTTAAATTTTTTCTTGGTCTAGCTCCTGAGGATTCTGTTATCGAGCCATCCTCTTTGACAAAATTTAGAAAGCTAAGAATTAAAGATGATAAACTGCTTGATGTATTGATTCAGAAGTCTGTTCAAATTGCACTCGAACATAACTTGATTAAGAGTAAAATCCTCATTGTGGATGCCACTCACACCAAATCTCATTATAATCATAAGAAACCCCAAGAAATCCTTAGAGAGCGTTCAAAAGCTTTACGTAAAACAATTTATCAACATTCAGAAGATATCAAAATAGAATTTCCAAAGAAACCTCAGGAAGATAACCTCGAAGCAGAGTTGACCTATACAGAGGAATTAATGGCTGTGGTTGAAAAACACGAGGAACTCTTAGCCCTACCGGCTGTGTCTCAAAAGTTCAATTACCTAAAAGAGGCTGTCGAGGACGACTTAGAACACTTGGAAGCTTCTGTTAAGGAGGAGGCTAGGCTTGGACATAAGACAGCCGACAGCTCTTTCTATGGATATAAAAGTCATATCGCTATGACGGATGAACGGATTATTACTGCTTGTGTGGTCACTTCTGGTGAACAAAGCGATGGGAAATATTTACCTGAGTTATATGCCAAAACAAAGGAAAATAGTCTGGACATCGAGACTATTATTGGTGATGCGGCTTATTCAGGAAAGGACAATATTCAACTAGCTCGCAAAGAAAAGATTCATTTGGTGTCAAAACTGAACCCTTCAGTTTCAAAAGGTTACCGTAAAGAAGAGGATGCGTTTGAATTTAATAAAGATGCAGGGCTATTTGTCTGTCCAGAAGGACACATGGCTGTTCGCAAAGCAAGGACAGGGAAAAAATATCAAAATAAGAATCAAGTTGTCACTCATTACTTTGACATTGAGAAGTGCAAGAGTTGCCTTTCCAAGGAAGGATGTTATAAGGAGGGGGCAAAGTCTAAAACTTATTCAATAGCCATTAAGAGTGACGACCATCTTTTCCAGAAGAAATTTCAGGAAACACCTTATTTTAAAGAAATGGCCAGACATCGCTATAAAATCGAAGCAAAGAATGCCGAACTAAAACAGAGACATGGCTTTGATGTCGCGAGAGCATCGGGTCTTTTCAGCATGGAGTTACAGGCAGCCACAACCATCTTCGTGGTCAATATGAAACGAATTATGACCTTAATAAATACAAAATAACCGAGGAACTCGCTCAAATTAACGAGAGATTCCTCGGTTTTCATTTCATTAAAAGTAAGAGACCTATTTTTTCAGTGGACTCCATTCAGGATAGCTTCTTGGTTCTTAGATTTGTTCAGCGATGACCTTTTCAGCTAGATTCATAGCGTGGTCAGATACACGAGTGTAGTGGGAAACAATATCGATAAAGTTGACCCCAGCTTGCGTTGAACACTCGCCCTTGTTGAGGCGTTTGATGTGGGTCTTTCTGAGAACACGTTCCATATTGTTGATTTCTTTATGGCGTTCAATCAGGCTTTGCGCTTTTTCGATATCATTGTTTTCCACACTGTCAAGAGCATCCTTGATAAAGCCAGTAGTTTTTTGATAGATATCAGCCAATTCCTGCAAAGCAGCTTCAGAGAACTCAACATTTTTACGTTGAAGGTAGTCAGTCAGATTGATTAGGGCTTCTGCGTGGTCCCCAATCCGTTCCAAATCACGGGATGAATCCAGGATGTTGGTGAGCACTTCACTTTCTTTCTGGCTAAGAGCCTCGCTTGAAAGAGTAATCAGGTAACGAGTCAATTTTTCATCAATGGTATTGATGGCTTCCTCTGTCTTGTGTCCTTTTTCAGCAACCTTTTCATTAAGGTCAATGATGTAGTTGTATGAAAGGTCAAAGGCTTTAGAAGCATAATTTCCCAAGTGAAGGAGTTCTTTCTTTGCATTTCCAAGAGCGATTGATGGAGCTTGTTTAATCAAATGCTCATCAAGATAAAGTGGTTCGTACTTGACAACTTCATCTTCACCAGGGATGAGCTTGGTTACAAAGTAGGCCAAGGCTCCGATGAATGGAAATTGTACAATGGTGTTACTTACGTTAAAGGCACCGTGAGAGAAGGCGATAGTCATCTCAGGTGAGAGGTGAAGGAGTGCCTGGAAGTACTCAATCATAGAAGTAAATGGACCTAATAAGATTAAGCAAAGGATAGTTCCTAATACGTTAAAGGTGACGTGGGTTGCAGCAACGCGTTTCGCAGAGACATTGGCTCCAGCTGCCGCGATGATAACTGTTAGGGTTGTCCCGATATTATCCCCGAAGAGAACAGGTAGCGAACCTTTAAGGTCAAGGAATCCACCTGCATAGAGACCTTGCAAAATCCCGATTGTCGCAGAAGAAGCTTGGATAAGAACGGTAATCACTGCACCGGCAAAAACTCCCAACACAGGATTTTGTCCCAAGGTCACCATGTATTCCTTGAATTGTGGTAAATCTTTAAGAGGGCTCATACCGGCACTGATGAGGTTGAGAGCATAGAAGATTCCCCCTACACCAAACAGGATGCGTCCGATATTGTTTGCTGTTCTGTTTTTTGTAAAAAATAGGAACATGGTTCCAAGGAAAATCAGGGGTAAAGCATACTCGCCAAGCTTGAAACCGATGATAAAGGAAGTAACGGTGGTTCCGATATTGGCTCCCATGATAATTCCGATAGCCTGTCTAAGAGTGAGAAGACTAGCGCTGACCAGTCCAACCGTGATAACTGTAACCCCTGTACTTGACTGAATCAGGGCAGTCACGACAATTCCGACTAGAACACCTAAAAAGGGATTGCTAGTGTACTTGTCAATGTAAAAACGAAGGCGATCTCCAGCAGCTTGTTGCAAACCGTCTCCCATGGTCTTGATACTATATAAGAATAGTCCCAAACCACCTAAAAAGTGAAATAAAATTTCCTGCCAATTAATGGACATTTCTTTTTCCTCCGAAAAATAATAACGGAATTTCTCCTATTCTATTTTAAAGGATAAAAGTAAATCTAACAAGTGTTAAGCTAAGATTTTAGAAAGAAAATTCGTGAGAAAAAGTAAAAATAATACACTCTAACATGGCATGAAGATTAAATATCGAAAAATCTTGTGAAATCTTTCCTTATATTTCCAAAGTGTGATATAATAGTTTCGAATAAAATAAATAAAGGGGTTTTTGTAACATGGCAAAACTTACTGTTAAAGACGTTGACTTGAAAGGTAAAAAAGTCCTCGTTCGTGTTGACTTCAACGTACCATTGAAAGATGGCGTAATCACTAACGACAACCGTATCACAGCAGCTCTTCCAACTATTAAGTACATCATTGAACAAGGTGGACGTGCAATTCTTTTCTCTCACCTTGGACGTGTGAAAGAAGAAGCTGATAAAGCTGGTAAATCACTTGCTCCTGTAGCAGCAGACTTGGCAGCAAAACTTGGTCAAGATGTTGTGTTCCCAGGTGTCACTCGTGGTGCTGAATTGGAAGCAGCTATCAACGCTCTTGAAGATGGACAAGTTCTTTTGGTTGAAAACACTCGTTACGAAGATGTTGACGGCAAAAAAGAATCTAAAAACGATCCTGAACTTGGTAAATACTGGGCATCACTTGGAGATGGTATCTTCGTAAACGATGCATTCGGTACAGCTCACCGTGCACACGCATCTAACGTTGGTATCTCAGCAAACGTTGAAAAAGCAGTTGCTGGTTTCCTTCTTGAAAACGAAATTGCCTACATCCAAGAAGCAGTTGAAACTCCAGAGCGTCCATTCGTAGCCATTCTTGGTGGTTCAAAAGTTTCAGACAAGATCGGTGTTATCGAAAACTTGCTTGAAAAAGCTGATAAAGTCCTTATCGGTGGTGGTATGACTTACACATTCTACAAAGCACAAGGTATCGAAATCGGTAACTCACTTGTAGAAGAAGACAAATTGGATGTTGCGAAAGCTCTTCTTGAAAAAGCAAACGGTAAATTGATCTTGCCAGTTGACTCAAAAGAAGCTAACGCCTTTACTGGCTACACTGAAGTGCGTGACACTGAAGGTGAAGCAGTTTCTGAAGGCTTCCTTGGTCTTGATATCGGTCCAAAATCTATCGCTAAATTTGACGAAGCTTTGACTGGTGCCAAAACAGTTGTATGGAACGGACCTATGGGTGTATTTGAAAACCCAGACTTCCAAGCTGGTACAATCGGTGTGATGGACGCTATCGTGAAACAACCAGGAGTTAAATCAATCATCGGTGGTGGTGACTCAGCTGCCGCAGCGATTAACCTTGGTCGTGCAGACAAGTTCTCATGGATTAGTACGGGCGGAGGTGCTTCAATGGAACTTCTCGAAGGTAAAGTTCTTCCAGGACTTGCAGCCTTGACAGAAAAATAAGATTTTATAAATAAATCAAAGAAGAGAGGGATGAAAGTTCCTCTTTTCTTTTGCTTAAAATAAAAACGCTTCCTCTCAACTATTACTCATAAAAATCACCGATTTATGATAAAATGGAAATAGAAAGTTGAAATTATGAGTTATTTTAAAAAATACAAATTCGATAAATCCCAGTTCAAACTTGGTATGCGAACCTTTAAAACAGGTATTGCTGTTTTTCTAGTTCTCTTGATTTTTGGCTTTTTTGGTTGGAAAGGTCTTCAAATCGGTGCTTTGACAGCCGTTTTTAGCTTGAGGGAGAGTTTTGATAAGAGTGTCCATTTTGGGACTTCGCGTATTCTAGGAAATAGTATCGGTGGCCTCTATGCCCTAGTCTTCTTCTTATTAAATACCTTTTTCCACGAAGCCTTTTGGGTAACCTTGGTTGTTGTTCCGATTTGTACCATGTTAACCATTATGACAAATGTAGCCATGAATAACAAAGCAGGGGTTATTGGTGGTGTAGCGGCTATGTTAATCATTACCCTATCGATTCCGAGTGGTGAAACAATTTTGTACGTATTTGCACGTGTATCGGAAACTTTCATGGGAGTTTTTGTCGCAATTCTCGTAAATTACGATATTGATCGTATTCGGCTCTTTTTAGAGAAAAAAGAAAAATAATGTTACATTTTATAACATTATCAATTGACGTTTGTCTTTTTTTAGACTATAATAGACAGAAAGAAGGAAGTTGTAAATGAAGGAAAAAGAATTTCGCCGAAATATGGCTGTTTTTCCTATCGGCAGTGTTATGAAGTTGACCGATCTATCGGCGCGTCAGATTCGTTATTATGAAGATCAAGAGTTGATTAAGCCTGATCGAAACGAAGGGAACCGTCGCATGTATTCCTTGAATGACATGGATCGTCTGCTTGAAATCAAAGATTATATCTCTGAAGGTTATAATATCGCTGCCATTAAGAAAAAATATGCTGAACGTGAAGCGAAATCCAAGAAAGCGGTGAGTCAGACTGAGGTGCGTCGTGCACTTCATAATGAACTCCTCCAACAGGGTCGCTTTGCTTCAGTACGGTCGCCTTTTGGTCGCGGTTAGGCAACCGCAAGTAGTCATAATTAAGGAGAAAACTCATGCCAATCACAGCTGCAGATATTCGTCGTGAAGTCAAGGAAAAAAATGTTACCTTTATCCGTCTCATGTTCTCAGATATTTTGGGAACCATGAAAAACGTCGAAATTCCTGCTACAGATGAACAGTTAGATAAAGTCTTGTCGAACAAGGCTATGTTTGATGGATCTTCTATTGAAGGTTTTGTACGTATCAATGAGTCGGATATGTACTTGTACCCTGACTTGGATACATGGACAGTCTTCCCTTGGGGAGATGAAAACGGAAGTGTTGCAGGTTTGATCTGTGATGTCTATACAACAGAAGGTGAACCATTTGCAGGAGACCCTCGTGGCAATTTGAAACGTGCTCTTCGTCACATGGAAGAAGTGGGATTCAAGTCCTTCAACCTTGGTCCAGAGCCAGAATTCTTCCTATTTAAACTAGATGAAAATGGAGACCCAACACTTGAAGTGAATGACAAGGGTGGCTACTTTGATTTGGCGCCTACTGACCTTGCTGACAATACACGTCGTGAGATTGTCAATGTCTTGACCAAAATGGGATTTGAAGTAGAAGCGAGTCACCACGAGGTTGCGGTTGGTCAACACGAGATTGACTTTAAGTACGATGAAGTTCTCCGTGCTTGTGATAAGATTCAAATCTTTAAACTTGTTGTTAAAACCATTGCTCGCAAACATGGTCTTTACGCAACCTTTATGGCAAAACCAAAATTTGGTATTGCTGGATCAGGTATGCACTGTAATATGTCCTTGTTTGATGCAGAAGGAAACAATGCCTTCTTTGATCCAAATGATCCAAAAGGAATGCAGTTGTCAGAAACTGCCTACCATTTCCTTGGCGGTTTGATCAAGCATGCCTACAACTATACTGCTATCATGAACCCAACGGTTAACTCATACAAACGTTTGGTTCCAGGTTATGAAGCGCCTGTTTACATTGCTTGGGCTGGTCGTAACCGTTCGCCACTTGTGCGCGTGCCTGCTTCACGTGGTATGGGAACTCGTCTTGAGTTGCGTTCAGTCGATCCAATGGCGAACCCTTACATCGCTATGGCTGTTCTTTTGGAAGTTGGTTTGCATGGTATTGAAAATAAAATCGAAGCACCAGCTCCTATCGAAGAAAATATCTACATCATGACAGCAGAAGAGCGCAAGGAAGCTGGTATTACAGACCTTCCATCAACCCTTCACAACGCTTTGAAAGCTTTGACAGAAGATGAGGTTGTCAGAGCAGCTCTTGGGGAACATATCTATACTAGTTTCCTTGAAGCCAAGCGAATCGAATGGGCAAGTTATGCTACCTTCGTTTCACAATGGGAAATTGATAACTATTTAGATCTTTATTAATATTAATATAGAAGAAAGATTGCCTGTGGGTAATCTTTTTTCTTGTATTTTATATCGAGGTGTGATATATTTTATATAACGAAGTGCGATATATCGAGCTGAATAGGAGGTAGCTATAAATGGAATTGACGGATAAGATTCGTCGAGTTTATCTTCCGATGACGGAAACGGGTTTTTATATCTTGTTCTGTCTGCAAAAGGAAGGTCATGGTTATAGCATTACGCAAAAGGTCAAGGAGATGACAGATTCGCAAGTTTCAATTAGTCCTGGAACTATGTATGGAACCTTGTCAAAGATGGAAAAGGATGGTTTGATTTCCTTTGTCCGAGAAGAGGAAAAACGGAAAATCTATCAGATAACAGACTTGGGACGAAAAGTCTTAGATATTGAATTGAAACGTATTGAACGACTCTATAGAAACAGTCGGGAGGAAGGATGATGGAAAAGAAAATTGTTTATCGAATTTTTACAATTGCGGATTATGAGAGGGAGGCTCTGTACTTTAGAGAAATGCATGCTAAGGGCTGGAAACTTAGAAAAGTAAGCTATTCTATCTTATTGTTTGCAGTTAAGTATACCTTTGAAAAGTGTCACTCTGAGCAAGTGTCTTATCAGTTGGATTTTTACCCAATGGAAAAATCAGAGAGAGCCTCCTATTTACAACTGTTTAAAGACTGTGGCTGGGAGCATATTACAGACTTTAATAGTTTTTCCTATTTTAGAAAAGCATATTCTGAAATTGAATCGAATGCAGAATTTGAAATCTATAATGACGCTGCTGGGAAGTTAGCTATGGTTAATCGCATTTTAAGACTGCGATTAGTACCTGTTTTACTTTTGCTAGCCATACATATACCATTCTTACTTAAATTGCTCAATAGAAGTAATGCGTATGGTCTATGGAGTTTACTTGCGGTCGGGCTAGATATTTTCTTGTCTTTAATCCTCTTGTTAATAGTTGCTTATATTAGCTGGAAGTTATGGCATAAAAAGAAGGAATTATCAGATTTATGATAGGGGAGGCATGCTCAAAATTGGAGGGAAAGTCATGATAAATAAAAAGCAATTTCGGATTTTCACTATTGTTGATTTGGACAAGGAAGAAGAATATTTGCATGAGATGCACTTGAAAGGTTGGAGATATAGAACGAGTCGTTTTGGTTTGTTCTATTTTGACCAATGTCAACCAGACGATGTTATCTACTGTATCTATGATTCTAGATTTCTTAAAAAGCATAAGCATGAACTGCAAGATTTTAGAAATAGAGGTTGGGAATTGATAGAAACAGGTTTTTGTTCGATTCTTCGTAAATCGTCTTCTAATTTACTTCCAGAGGATCAAGTCTATATGAGTAAGGGGCTCAGATGGGAAGTCATGCGATCTAGATTTCGTTCCTGTACAGCTACTTTCTTAGGTGGGTTTGTTGTTTGTATGAGTTTATTTAAAGAAGAGCTTGCTATGTCTTTCTTCGTTATTTTTCTTTTATATGCCTTTCTGATTTCTTATCTAATTCTTGGTTTTTTCAGACTTAAAAAGAAATACCGAGTAGATGGAAGGTAAAGCTCTAGGTCTTTAGACTGATTTTTAGCACTCTTGGTAAAAGAGTGCTAATTTTTTGAGTTTTTGTCTTGACATTCTCTTCTAAGGGTGTATAATAGAATCATGAGTTAGCACTTAAGTGTGTTGAGTGCTAATCGATCAGACGGAGAGGAGTGATGAGGTGGTTACAGAGCGTCAGCAGGATATTTTAAATCTGATTATTGACATCTTTACCAAAACGCACGAACCTGTCGGATCCAAAGCCTTGCAAGAGTCTATTAACTCTAGCAGTGCAACCATTCGTAATGACATGGCGGCTCTAGAAAAGCAAGGGTTGCTTGAGAAGGCCCATACTTCAAGTGGTCGGATGCCAAGTGTTGCTGGTTTTCAGTACTATGTAAAACACTCACTGGATTTTGACCGACTGGCCGAAAATGAAGTTTATGAGATTGTCAAAGCCTTTGATCAGGAATTCTTCAAATTGGAGGATATTTTGCAAGAGGCTGCTAATCTATTGACAGACTTGAGTGGCTGTACGGTAGTAGCACTGGATGTTGAGCCGAGCAGGCAACGTCTGACAGCCTTTGATATCGTTGTTTTGGGGCAACATACAGCCTTGGCAGTATTTACCCTAGACGAGTCGCGAACGGTTACCAGTCAGTTTCTGATTCCAAGAAACTTTTTGCAGGAGGATTTGCTGAAACTGAAGAGCATCATTCAGGAACGTTTCCTCGGTCACACTGTTCTAGATATTCATTACAAGATTCGGACAGAGATTCCGCAGATTATCCAGCGTTACTTTACAACAACGGATAATGTTATCGATCTCTTTGAACATATCTTTAAGGAAATGTTCAACGAAAACATTGTGGTGGCGGGCAAGGTCAATCTCTTGAATTTTGCCAATCTAGCAGCCTATCAGTTCTTTGATCAACCGCAAAAGGTGGCTCTGGAGATTCGTGAGGGATTGCGTGAAGATCAGATGCAAAACGTCCGAGTTGCAGACAGTCAAGAGTCCTGTCTAGCTGATCTAGCGGTGATTAGTAGTAAGTTCCTCATTCCTTATCGGGGAGTTGGAATTCTGGCAATTATCGGTCCGGTCAATCTGGATTACCAACAGCTAATCAACCAAGTCAATGTGGTCAACCGTGTTTTGACCATGAAGTTGACAGATTTTTACCGCTACCTCAGCAGTAATCATTACGAAGTACATTAAGATTGAAATCATTAAAGGAGGCGAAAATGGCCCAAGATATAAAAAATGAAGAAGTAGAAGAAGTCCAAGAAGAGGAAGTTGTGGAAACGGTAGAAGAAACAACTCCTGAGAAGTCTGAATTGGACTTGGCAAATGAACGTGCAGATGAGTTCGAAAACAAATACCTTCGTGCTCATGCGGAAATGCAAAATATCCAACGCCGTGCCAATGAAGAGCGTCAAAATTTGCAACGTTATCGTAGCCAGGACTTGGCAAAAGCGATTCTCCCTTCTTTGGATAACCTAGAGCGTGCTCTCGCAGTTGAAGGTTTGACAGATGACGTCAAAAAAGGATTGGAGATGGTGCAAGAAAGTTTGATTCACGCTTTGAAAGAAGAAGGAATTGAAGAAATCGCAGCTGATGGCGAATTTGACCATAACTACCATATGGCCATCCAAACTCTCCCAGCAGACGATGAACACCCAGCAGATACCATCGCTCAAGTTTTCCAAAAAGGCTACAAACTCCATGACCGCATTCTACGCCCAGCAATGGTGGTTGTTTATAACTAGGCTAGATAGCTTAAAAAAACTTGTCCGAAACGACAATAAACTATGAAGAAAGATAAGAGGCAAGCCGGAGGCTTGCAAGGAAGATATTTCCCACCGTGGTAAAAGTTTCAGTAGCAAAAGCTACTGAAACAGGGGATTTTTGAGACAATATGCTCAAAAATAAGTGATGAAATCCCGTAGGGAGTTGCTCACGTCCCCACCACTTAAGGGAAATATCAAAAAATCAAAATTCGAATTAAAATTTAAGGAGAAAAACACATGTCTAAAATTATCGGTATTGACTTAGGTACAACAAACTCAGCAGTAGCAGTTCTTGAAGGAACTGAATCAAAAATCATCGCAAACCCAGAAGGAAACCGTACAACTCCATCTGTAGTCTCATTCAAAAACGGCGAAATCATCGTTGGTGATGCTGCAAAACGTCAAGCAGTTACAAACCCAGATACAGTCATCTCTATCAAATCTAAAATGGGAACTTCTGAAAAAGTTTCTGCAAACGGAAAAGAATACACTCCACAAGAAATCTCAGCTATGATTCTTCAATACTTGAAAGGCTACGCTGAAGATTACCTTGGTGAGAAAGTAACCAAAGCTGTTATCACAGTTCCAGCTTACTTCAACGATGCTCAACGTCAAGCAACTAAAGACGCTGGTAAAATCGCTGGTCTTGAAGTAGAACGTATCGTCAACGAACCAACTGCAGCCGCTCTTGCTTACGGTTTGGACAAGACTGACAAAGAAGAAAAAATCTTGGTATTTGACCTTGGTGGTGGTACATTCGACGTCTCTATCCTTGAATTGGGTGACGGTGTCTTCGATGTATTGTCAACTGCAGGGGACAACAAACTTGGTGGTGACGACTTTGACCAAAAAATCATCGACCACTTGGTAGCAGAATTCAAGAAAGAAAACGGTATTGACTTATCTGCTGACAAGATGGCAATGCAACGTTTGAAAGATGCAGCTGAAAAAGCGAAGAAAGACCTTTCTGGTGTAACTTCAACTCAAATCAGCTTGCCATTTATCACTGCTGGTGAAGCTGGACCTCTTCACTTGGAAATGACTTTGACTCGTGCTAAATTTGACGATTTGACTCGTGACCTTGTAGAACGTACAAAAGTTCCAGTTCGTCAAGCTCTTTCAGATGCAGGTTTGAGCTTGTCAGAAATCGACGAAGTTATCCTTGTTGGTGGTTCAACTCGTATCCCAGCCGTTGTAGAAGCAGTTAAGGCTGAAACTGGTAAAGAACCAAACAAATCAGTAAACCCTGACGAAGTAGTTGCTATGGGTGCTGCCATCCAAGGTGGTGTCATCACTGGTGATGTCAAAGACGTTGTCCTTCTTGACGTAACACCATTGTCACTTGGTATCGAAACAATGGGTGGTGTCTTCACAAAACTCATCGACCGCAACACTACTATTCCAACATCTAAATCACAAGTCTTCTCAACTGCAGCAGACAACCAACCAGCCGTTGATATCCACGTTCTTCAAGGTGAACGCCCAATGGCAGCAGATAACAAGACTCTTGGACGCTTCCAATTGACAGACATCCCAGCTGCACCTCGTGGAATTCCTCAAATCGAAGTTACATTTGATATCGACAAGAACGGTATTGTGTCTGTTAAGGCTAAAGATCTTGGAACTCAAAAAGAACAAACAATTGTGATCCAATCTAACTCAGGTTTGACTGATGAAGAAATTGACCGCATGATGAAAGATGCAGAAGCAAACGCTGAAGCAGATAAAAAACGTAAAGAAGAAGTAGACCTTCGTAACGAAGTAGACCAAGCAATCTTTGCGACTGAAAAGACTATCAAGGAAACTGAAGGCAAAGGATTCGACGCAGAACGTGACGCTGCCCAAGCTGCCCTTGATGACCTTAAGAAAGCTCAAGAAGACAACAACTTGGACGACATGAAAGCAAAACTTGAAGCATTGAACGAAAAAGCTCAAGGACTTGCTGTTAAACTCTACGAACAAGCCGCAGCAGCGCAACAAGCTCAAGCAGGAGCAGAAGGCGCACAAGCAACAGGAAACGCAGGTGATGACGTCGTAGACGGAGAGTTTACGGAAAAATAAAATAGTCCAGTGGACTATTTTATCCCGAGCTTGAAAATCAGGAGAGCGAGGTAGGTAAGAATGACTAATCACTAAAGTGATTGTCATTCTACGGCAATCGCTATGGCGACTTGCCTAAACGCCTTACTAGTTCAAAAACAAAGTATAATCGACTTTATTTTTGAACGTCGTAATGATAAGAAGAAATCCAGAGGTTGCAACCCAGCCTCTGTTTTTCGGTAAAATAGAGGGTGTAGCTTATGAAAAAAGTACTTTGTGTCATTTATCCTAATTTTTCTCTTTATGAGATAGCCTCTTTAACAAGTACTTTAGTTCTGTCTTATGACATCACGATTGATTATGTAGCTTCTGAGAATTCGATGGTGGTCTCTGAGGATGGTTTGCCCTGTCAACCGACGAAAACATTGGATCAGCTCCGTATAGAAGATTATTCTTGTGTGATTTTGCCAGGAATGGTAAATATAGGTCCTGCTCTACAAGATGAGAAATTGATCTCGTTTTTGAGAAGTCTTAATGAGCAAGATATCCTAATTGCAGCCATTTCTTCAGCGCCCCTTCTATTGGCGAAAGCAGGCTTGTTGAACGACACGAAATTTACAGGTGGAATTTGGCAAAACTTCTTTGACTATTTTGAATTTCTTCCACGTGAGAATTTCCAACCGAAAGTTCTTGTCCAAGATAAACAAATCATTACGGCTATCGATTTTGCACATCAAGAGTTTGCAAGAAAAGTGATTTTCGGTTTAGGGTTGGCAGAGAATACGGATAACTATTTTAAAGAACAGAACGAGTATGCTGAAGAGGATTTGATATTTACTCTATCAGATGAAGAGTTTAATCAAGTGAAGCAGAGTATAGAAAACAGCCTCTAAAGATTTACATGAAAATTATAGAAAGGAACAAAGGTGTTCAGGGAATTGAACACGGGTTCCCAAATTTCTTACTCAATATAAAAGAAAGGAATTGAACCCGACCTAAATTCTCGGAAAAAAGATAAATCTGCCTAGGAGCATCGCTTCAGCGTCAGATTTCCTATTTTTCAGTCGAATTTTACGGTCTTGGTATCTTGTATGAACAATACTGAATTTTATGATCGTCTGGGGGTGTCAAAAAACGCTTCGGCAGACGAGATCAAAAAGGCTTATCGTAAGCTTTCGAAAAAATACCACCCAGATATCAACAAGGAGCCTGGTGCTGAGGAAAAATACAAGGAAGTTCAGGAAGCCTATGAGACTTTGAGTGACGACCAAAAACGTGCTGCCTATGACCAATACGGTGCTGCTGGAGCCAACGGTGGTTTTGGTGGAGCTGGTGGTTTCGGCGGTTTCGATGGGGCAGGTGGCTTCGGTGGTTTTGAAGATATCTTCTCAAGTTTCTTCGGCGGAGGTGGTGCTTCACGCAATCCAAATGCTCCTCGTCAAGGAGATGACCTCCAGTATCGTGTGAACTTGACCTTTGAAGAAGCTATTTTTGGAGCTGAAAAAGAGGTTAAGTACAATCGTGAAGCAAGCTGTCGTACATGTAATGGCTCAGGTGCTAAGCCAGGAACAAGTCCAGTCACTTGTGGACGCTGTCATGGCGCTGGTGTCATTAACGTCGATACACAGACTCCGCTTGGTATGATGCGTCGCCAAGTAACCTGTGATGTCTGTCACGGTCGCGGAAAAGAAATCAAAGATCCATGTACAACTTGTCACGGAACAGGTCATGAAAAACAAGCCCATAGTGTACATGTAAAAATCCCTGCTGGTGTGGAAACTGGTCAACAAATTCGCCTAGCTGGTCAAGGTGAAGCAGGCTTTAACGGTGGACCTTATGGTGACTTGTATGTAGTGGTTTCTGTGGAAGCCAGCGACAAGTTTGAACGTGAAGGAACGACTATTTTCTACAATCTCAACCTCAACTTTGTCCAAGCGGCTCTTGGTGATACAGTTGATATCCCAACTGTTCATGGTGATGTTGAATTGGTTATCCCAGAGGGAACTCAGACTGGTAAGAAATTCCGTCTACGTGGCAAGGGAGCTCCGAGCCTTCGTGGCGGTGCAGTTGGTGACCAATATGTTACCGTTAATGTCGTAACACCGACAGGTTTGAACGAACGCCAAAAAGCAGCGCTTAAAGAATTCGCAGTTGCTGGTGATTTAAAAGTTAATCCAAAGAAAAAGGGATTCTTTGACCACATTAAAGATGCCTTTGATGGAGAATAAAGTAAAAAGAGCCGTCGGGCTCTTTTTGCTTTATAGATTTTTTAAGACTTTCCTTAAGTAATGACGGACGGTAGCGACCTTCTTCGAAGTTCCATACCTAAACTTTGAGCCTAGGTATCAAAGTTTCCGAACACCTGAAACCAAGCTGTTTCAGGTGTTTTCATTACGGCGGAAAGTCTTCGATTTAGTTGTGAAATGGTGAATGAGTTTTCTAAATTATGATGTATAGTTGATGGGGTATAACTTGTTTACCTTTTAAAAAAGAGCCGTCGGGCTCTTTTTACTTATCTTCGATTTCCTGTGTTTCTTTGATAACAGCTAGTCTAGTCTGGATATCTTTTTCCAAGACTTTAAACTTGTAAGTCAGGTCTTCTTGATATTCCTTGATGAGTTCTTTTTGCTGGTCAATGATTTGCAGGCTATTTTGGATAATATCCACATCATCCTTGATAGCTTGAACGCGGTCAGTGGTATTCAAGACTTCATCTGTGATGGTTTGGCGATTTTTTGTGACCAGATAACTTCCGGCTGCAGCTCCTGCAAATAGCAGTAGGTTGGATAATTTCATGGCAACTCCTTAGGCATTTTTGATAGTTTCAGCGACTTGAGCGAGTTTGTCAAAGTCTGGTTCGTGGGCGATAAAATCAATCTTGAGGTCATCGTCCGCACTGTAGCGAGGTACGAGGTGGACGTGGGTATGAAAGACGGTTTGACCAGCGACTTCTTCACAGTTGGCAATGATATTCATACCAGCAGCCTTAGTAGCTTTCATGACTTTTTGAGCTACTTTTGGTACTTGGGCAAAGAGTTGACTGGCGCTAGTAGCGTCCATTTCCAAAAGATTGCGATAGTGTTCTTTTGGCACGACCAAGGTGTGTCCAGGTGTCACTTGAGAGATATCAAGAAAGGCAAGAACCTGCTCATCTTCATATACTTTTGAAGCAGGAATTTCCCCTGCGATGATTTTACAAAAAATGCAATCTGACATAAAATCTACCTCTACTGTATTGAATTTTGATATAATATAGCTACATTATACCAGATTTGGAGAAAATATGTTAGAAATTAAAAACCTGACAGGTGGCTATGTTCATGTCCCTGTCTTGAAAGATGTGTCCTTTACTGTTGAAAGTGGGCAACTGGTCGGTCTGATTGGTCTCAATGGTGCTGGAAAATCGACGACAATCAATGAGATTATTGGTCTGTTGACACCTTATAGTGGCTACATCAATATCAATGGCTTGACCCTGCAAGAAGATGCAACGAGCTATCGCAAGCAAATTGGTTACATTCCCGAGACACCTAGCTTGTATGAGGAATTGACCCTCAGAGAGCATATCGAAACGGTTGCCATGGCTTATGGTATTGAGCAGAAAGTGGCTTTTGATCGAGTAGAACCTTTGTTAAAAATGTTCCGTCTGGACCAGAAATTAGACTGGTTCCCTGTTCATTTTTCAAAAGGGATGAAACAGAAGGTCATGATTATCTGTGCTTTTGTGGTGGATCCGAGTCTCTTTATCGTAGATGAGCCTTTTCTTGGTCTTGATCCGCTGGCTATTGCAGACTTGATTCAGCTTTTGGAAGTGGAAAAGCAAAAGGGAAAGTCCATTCTCATGAGTACCCACGTGCTGGATTCAGCGGAGAAGATGTGTGATGCCTTTGTTATTCTCCACAAGGGTGAGGTGCGTGCCAAGGGGAATCTCTTGCAACTGCGCGAAGCCTTTGACATGCCTGAGGCTAGTTTGAATGATATTTACTTGGCTCTGACCAAAGAGGAGGAGCTATGAAAGACTTGTTTTTAAAGAGAAAGCAGGCTTTTCGTAAGGAGTGTCTTGGTTATCTGCGCTATGTTCTCAATGACCACTTTGTCTTGTTCCTGCTTGTTCTGCTGGGATTTCTAGCCTACCAGTACAGTCAACTCTTGCAAGATTTTCCTGAAAATCATTGGCCTATCCTTTTATTTGTAGGAATTACGTCTGTTTTACTTTTGCTTTGGGGAGGAATTGCCACCTATATGGAGGCTCCAGACAAGCTCTTTCTCTTAGTCGGAGAAGAGGAAATCAAACTCCATCTCAAGCGTCAAACTGGCATTTCCCTAGTCTTTTGGCTCTTTATACAGACCCTTTTCTTGTTGTTATTTGCGCCCTTATTTTTAGCCATGGGCTATGGCTTGCCTGTTTTTCTGGTCTATGTGCTTTTATTGGGAGTAGGTAAATATTTCCTCTTTCGTCAAAAGACTAGTAAATTTTTCACGGAAACTGGATTGGACTGGGACTATGTTATTTCCCAAGAAAGTAAGCGTAAGCAAGTCTTGCTTCGTTTCTTTGCCCTCTTTACGCAGGTAAAGGGAATTTCAAACAGCGTTAAGCGTCGTGCCTATCTGGACTTTATCCTAAAGGCTGTTCAGAAGGTGCCTGGAAAGATTTGGCAAAATCTCTATCTGCGTTCTTATCTGCGAAATGGAGACCTCTTTGCCCTCAGTCTCCGTCTGCTCTTGCTTTCCATACTGGCGCAGGTCTTTATCGAGCAAGCTTGGATTGCGACAGCAGTGGTAGTTCTCTTTAACTACCTCTTGCTCTTCCAGTTGCTGGCCCTCTATCATGCCTTTGACTACCAGTATTTGACTCAACTTTTTCCACTAGATAAGGGGCAAAAGGAAAAAGGCTTACAGGCGGTAGTCCGAGGATTGACCAGTTTTGTTTTACTTGTGGAATTAGTTGTTGGGTTGATTACCTTCCAAGAAAAACTAGCCCTTCTAGCCTTACTGGGAGCTGGTTTGGTTTTACTAGTCTTGTATTTACCTTATCAGGTCAAACGTCAGATGCAGGACTAACATTGCCTATATGATATTAAAAAAGAAGTTGAGTTCAGTTTGTCTCAACTTCTTTTATTTTCTACAGGATAATGGTTGGTCCGTAGAGACTCAACTTGGTCTTGACTTGGTCAAAGTGGAAGCGGTCATAGGCCCGCCAAGCGGCGCGAGTTGGAGCATCTGGATCAAGAGCGCTGAGTCCCATGAGAAGACTGGAAGTCTGGTAGAATTTTTCCAGTTCAATCAAGACTCGATTATCCACTGTCTCAGCCTTGGCTAGAAAACCAAGAATAGAGTCTAATTGCTCCTGAAAGCGGACGTCGTCAGCGCTTGCCTGTTTGCATGCTTGGTAGTTTTTGTTTAAGTCAGTAATCAAGGTTTGAGCTCTTTTGATAGGGTCTGTATCTGTCATGAGAATTCCTCCTCTAATCTGGGTGCTAGTCTTGTTTCTAGCAACTGTGTTTTGATACTGTCAGTCTATCACTTTTATCTCCTTTTCAACCATAAAATCTTTAATTGTCCTTGAAATTTCCTGAATGGTACTGTTAAGATTTTATGATAAAATAGTGGTAAGATTATCATGCTTATTTGAGGAACAAGCTACCCTTCAGGAGCATTAAAGGCCTGTTTAGGATTTGGTTGGCTTGTATCATAGTATTTTTGCTATTCTCTTTTTAGGAAGAAATCGAAACAAGGAGAGTAAGAAGATGAGAATATTTGTTTTAGAAGATGATTTTTCCCAACAGACTAGGATTGAAGCGACGATTGAGAAACTCTTGAAAGAACATCACATCACTCCCAGCTCTTTTGAAGTTTTTGGCAAACCAGAGCAACTGCTGGCTGAAGTGCATGAGAAGGGGGCCCATCAGCTATTCTTTTTGGATATTGAGATTCGAAATGAGGAGATGAAGGGTCTGGAAGTGGCTAGAAAGATTCGGAATCGGGATCCTTATGCCCTGATTGTCTTTGTGACGACTCACTCGGAGTTTATGCCCCTGTCCTTTCGCTACCAAGTGTCTGCTTTGGACTACATTGATAAGGCCTTGTCGGCAGAGGAGTTTGAATCTCGGATCGAGACAGCCCTTCTCTATGCCAATAGTCAAGACAGTAAAAGTCTGGCGGAAGATTGCTTTTACTTTAAATCAAAATTTGCCCAATTTCAGTATCCTTTTAAAGAGGTCTACTATCTCGAAACATCGCCCAGAGCCCATCGTGTTATTCTCTATACCAAGACAGACAGACTGGAATTTACAGCGAGTTTAGAGGAGGTTTTCAAGCAGGAACCTCGTCTCTTGCAGTGCCACCGCTCTTTTCTCATCAATCCTGCCAATGTGGTTCGTTTGGATAAGAAAGAAAAACTTCTTTACTTTCCCAATGGTGGAAGCTGTATGATAGCGCGTTATAAGGTCAGGGAAGTGTCTGAAGCTATCAATAACTTGCATTGAGCTAGGAGAGTTTATGAATATTGCTTGGATATTGTTGTATACACTTGTTACTCATGGGTTAGAAATTGTCATTTTCTTTAAGGTGGATGGAATTGGTATCACTTTTGAGAGGATTTTTAAGGCTTTTCTTTTTAAGATACTGTTGGCCTTTGTTTTTTTAATGATTGAATATATGGTAGGAGATAATTACCTATTTTATTTTATGGAACCCTTGTACGGCATAGGCTTGTCTTTCTTACTGTTAAGAGGGCTTCCTAAAAAACTCCTCTTCTTTTATGGTCTCTTTCCAATGATATTGGTAAATCTCTTTTATAGAGGGGTCTCCTATTTTGTGCTTCCATTTTGGGGACAAGAAATTGTAGATAAAGGTAGCAATCCTATCTTTTTATTGATGACGATATTCGTTTGCTTCATAGTTTTAGTCTTTTTGAAATGGTTGGACTATGATTTCACTAACTTGAGAAAGGAGATTCTCGATAAAGGTTTTCAAAAGTCCCTGACCACGATTAACTGGATAATGGGGGCTTATTATCTAGTGATGCAAAGTCTGTCTTTCTTTGAATATGAACAAGGTATTCAATCAACGACTGTTCGCCATCTGATTCTAGTGTTTTACTTGCTCTTTTTTATGGGGATTATCAAGAAACTGGATACCTATTTGAAGGACAAACTCCATGAGAGATTGGACCAAGAGCAGGCCTTGCGCTACAGAGATATGGAGCGATATAGTCGGCATATAGAGGAACTTTACAAGGAAGTCCGGAGCTTTCGCCATGACTACACTAACCTCTTGACCAGTTTACGTCTAGGCATTGAAGAGGAGGACATGGAGCAGATAAAAGAGGTCTACGACTCGGTCTTAAAGGATTCTAGTGAAAAATTGCAGGACAATAAATATGACCTTGGACGACTCGTAAATATTCGTGACCGTGCCCTCAAAAGTCTTCTAGCAGGGAAATTTCTAAAAGCTAGAGATAAGAAGATTGTCTTTAATGTCGAAGTTCCTGAGGAGATTCAGGTTGAGGGGATGAGCCTACTTGATTTTCTAACCATTGTGTCTATCCTTTGTGACAATGCCATTGAAGCTAGTGTAGAAGCCTGTCAACCTCACGTTTCAATCGCCTTTTTAAAAAATGGAGCACAGGAGACCTTTATCATTGAAAACTCCATCAAAGAAGAGGGCATCGATATTTCTGAAATTTTCTCCTTTGGAGTCAGTTCTAAAGGGGAGGAGAGAGGAGTTGGTCTCTATACCGTTATGAAAATTGTGGAAAGCCATCCTAATACCAGTCTAAATACCACCTGTCAAAATCAAGTCTTTCGTCAGGTACTTACTGTGATACATATAGAATGAAGAAAAAATAAGACCGAGAGTTCTTGTTTCTCGGTCTGTATAGCTAAATAGGTAAGCAAAGTAGTTTTGAGTTACAGTAAATTGCTTGTATGAAATAATTTTCTCTATCATCAACTATCGGGAGGGGCTTCTAATTTTTGAAATCTAATTCTGCTATATCTACTTTTTATTTTTAGTTTTTAACAATCCTATTATAGATAGAGTTATTAAAGTTATGGACATTAAACTGCTAAAAATAAATACTTTTGATGTTAATCCAATAGAAAATAGTAATATTCCATAAAAAATATTGGATATGTAATAAATCTTATTTTTCATGATTACTTGCCTCCGAATATAGATTCTTGCTATGTTACAAATGTGACAAGTTTAGTATAGCACTATTTTTAAAAAATTTTCATCCAAATCTTGAATGGTTATTGAAACATCTCGAATTGAACAAAAAACTTTCTCCTTACCAAAATAATGAATATCATTCAGAAACCAAAAATAATATATACTCTAGTTTGTGAGGTATCCTAGTATGAATAAGAAATCATTTTTTATCATCTGTTCTACGTTGATCATAGCATTGAATCTTCTCATGATTTCCGTGGTGAACAAGGGGGAAGAAACCGGGAGCAATCTGTTTGTGATTGCTATAGCCTGTGTTATGTTACCATCATTCTTATATGTGGTTGAGAACAGACTGACTTCATTGGTAAGAGTAGAATCAATACTCTTGATTCAGTTGACAGTTATATCCCTACTCTGTCTTATCAACAGAATAGGGAGTACGCCTGAAATCCTCAACATTATCATTACCCTTATCGCTTTTGCAAGTGGGACAGCCTGTATCCTGGTTGCGATTATGAGAATATATGAGAACAGACGGAAATAAGGCTGAATAGCTTTCTATTTTGTATTTTCACATTGTTAAATTCCCTTAGGGCAAGTATGTTTTTCATGCTTGCTTTTTTAATTTTTTACAATTCAAGATGTTTTGATGACCATTTATGATTTGAGTGTTCCAAGGTCAAAATGAGTGCTATACTAGCAGTGTAAAGGTTCTTGCTCAACTAAGATAAAGCATACATTTAGGAGGAAATTTTATGAAGAAAAAAATACTGATTATTTTCGTTCTGTATCTGATTATGTCTATCCTTCTTTATCCGCTTAGGGAGAGTATTTGGTATCATCTATTTTATACCATAGCTTATATGATTGCGGTTATAATCTATCTTGCTTTAACTAAAAAGAAAGGAGAAAAGAAATGAAAACTTTTCTTGCTAAAAAACGGAACATCTTCCTTACGAGATTGTTCCTAGGTCAGTTGCCCTTACTTGTCTCTACTTATCTATTTCTATCTCGTCAGTTTTTAAATTTTTCTTTAATTTTCCAATTTCTTTTAGTGGTTATTAACTTAGCTTCCATTTTGGTCACTGTTTACCTCACTAGGGAGATGAGGATAAGAGAGTTTGAAGACGATGATTTGGTTAGTCCTAGAACCAATCAACTCATGTATATCGGCTTGACAGGTTTTATGTCTATTATATGTTTGTATAGAGGTATTGCAGCAGGAGAATTCTATCAACAATTAATTGCCTATATTGGCGCTATTCTCTGCTTGATCATCATGCTTCTACTCATTTGGGGTTTGAAATATTATAAAAAGTAGCTTTCTTTCCTCTTTTATCAGGATATTTGAGTAGAAGGCTTTATTAAAAAGTTCGTGAAATAAATGAATGGAGGTATTTAATATGAAATACAGATTATTTCTTGTTATTTTCTTGAGTAGTATTTTGAATCTTCTTTTAGGGACATTTTTACAAATCTCTAATGTATCGATTGGGTGGCTTGTTCTCTACAGTGGCTTGTTTGAAGCAGGCATTTTCCTTCTTGCTAATAAAGGGGTGGCGGTAAAAATCAAGGAAGTAGATATTCGAAATCGCTTTAAATTTATTTTTGGAAAAACCTTATGGTTTCAAATTATTTTGCTCATCTTTTTGATAATCAAACTTTATCTTGGTTTGGATGCGAGGTTGATTTTATTCTATGGACATATTTTCATTGTCTTTAATGCCTTAATGTATCTATTATCTAGTAGTCAGGTTAGCATTAAAAAGAACAAGCTGTCTTCTTAATCTTGCAGTAGTAGAGCCTGACAAGGCGAGCCATCCTGCCTTGTAGATAGTAGGAGGATTTATATGAAAAAACACGCTATTCTTTTCAAAACGAGTGCAATTCTTTCTTATTTGTTTCTGTTTTTCGGACTGTCTTGGACAACCCAATTTTGGAGCAATTATTGGGAGTTCTCGTCTTGGGTAGGAAATATTATCTGGATTCGAAACATCATCAGCCTTCTCTTTATCTGCTTGATGATTTGGATTTTGGTTAGGTCGGGCCATGCTTATCTCTTTCGTATCCCTAGAAAAAAGTGGTTGAGCTATTCCGTCCTGACGGTGTTAGCAGCTGTTGTGCTTATCTGTTTTAACTATCTGACAGCTAAACACGTTCAGGGGACGAACGAAGGTTGGAATTTGTTTATTGCCTATAGTGAGACCAATTTTGCGGAGTTTGGTGTTTACCTAACCTTAATCGTACTAGGACCTCTGATGGAAGAATTGGTGTGTAGAGGACTGCTTCAACATGCTTTCTTTAAGAATTCGAGGTGGGGGTTGGATCTTCTCTTTCCGTCATTCTTATTTGCCTTGCCCCACTTTTCTAGCTTGCCAAGTTTCGCAGATATTCTTGTCTATACGGCAGTGGGCTGTCTATTTGCCTGTCTAACACGTTATACGAAGAGTATCTATCCTTCTTATTCGATCCATATTGTTAATAATATCATTGCAAACTTACCATTTTTGCTCACTTTTCTACATAGGGTCTTGGGGTAAAAAATAAAAGGCTTGCTTTTCAGCCATAGAGGAGGTCATCATGTATAAACACTTATTTTTCCTAGATTCCAAAACCTTAGACTGGTTGACGCCCTATATTCTAGTCTTGGCATCTGACACCATTGCTTTTAATATTTTTGTGCCAACCTTTGTATTTGTTGTGGTCTTTTATTTCCTAAATCCCATGCTATCTTTAATGGCTATCTTCTTAGGGGGTGGTTATGTGGTCGGATTTTGGTTACTAAAATGGTTTGTTTTGGAAAGGCTAGAACTAAAGAATGACGTGTAGGAAGTCTGTTTGGTGAGGAGGATAGTTTTATGGAGTTTTTTGATAAATTTCATGCCTTGTGCTTTGGATTTTTAGTACTACTAATCGTCATTACAGTTCCTTATACGATTAACCATGGGGATTTTTTTCAAAATGAATCTGAATTGATTATTGTAAGTCTTCTAGTAACCTCGCTGAGTGTTGCTTATGCTAGAAAGTTTGAAATGATTTCTTTTGGGATGTTAAGCAAGAAACAACTTTTGCTTTTCATTGCAATCTTTCTTCTAAGTGTGCTTGAGACGCTGGTTTATATTCATTTCTTCGCTATTTCTTCTGGCGCAGGAGTTCAACACTTGGCGGAAGTCAGCAGAGGAATTTCTCTGTCTTTGATTTTGACGCTAAGCTGGATTCTAGAAAATAGCTAAAATTCTTTGACAATTGGATTATTCTTTAGTATTATAAAGGTGGTGTAAAAAAATTACACTAAGGAGGAAACATGATTAAAACGTTTAAAGTTAAAGGTTTTAAGAATTTTAAAGATGAATTAATCTTCGATTTCACCTCAGGGAATTACGAATATAATACTGATGCAATTCAAGATAACCTTGTTAAAGATTCACTAATCTATGGAGATAACGCCAGCGGGAAATCCAATTTAGGCTTGGCTCTTATGGATATAGTTTCACATTTGACAGATAAACATATCAGAAGAGAAGAATATGATAAACATTACTTAAATTTAGACAGTGATATAGATATAGCAGAATTTGAATATACTTTTCAGTTTGATAAGGATGAACTTATATATAGATATAAGAAATCTAGCTTTCTAAGATTAGTAGAAGAAATTGTTTTGATTAATGGAACTCCAGTAATAGACTCTCGTCAAAAAAATGAGAGAGAAAAAGCAACCTTGAAAGGTACCGAGCATCTAACATTTGATTTTGATACTGAGGATCTATCGTTAGTTAAATATATTAGGAATAATACCGCATTAAATCCTAAGACAGATAAAAATGTTGAAGTATTTTTACTTTTTATGGATTTTGTCAATAGAATGCTATCTTTTGATTCGCTGGACGGAAACAGGTATAGAGGTTTTAAAACAGGTTCGGAATCCATTGCCTCAGCAATTATTGAGACTGGAAACCTTAGTAACTATAATCAATTTTTAAAAGATTTAGGTATAGATTATAATCTATTTGAAAAAGAGGTTGATGGAGAAAAACAGATTTATGTGAAATTTGACTCAGGCAAGGAAGTAGAGTTTTGGGGCATTATGTCTAAAGGGACTAGATCACTAACACTTTTCTTTTATTGGTATTTATCGTTTGAAAAAGAAGTTCGTTTTGTTTTTATGGATGAATTTGATGCATATTTTCATAATGATGTTTCTCGTGAAATTATTAAAAGATTAATAAAAATACGATCTCTCCAATTAGTTATAACAACACATAATACCACTAATATGTCTAATACTTTATTACGACCAGATTGTTATTACATCATTGAAGATAATGAAATATCTAGTCTTTCAAATAAAACAGATATGGTTATAAGAAAAACACAAAATTTAGAGAAAATGTACAGAACAGGGTTCTTTGCTGATGTCAAAAACTAAAAGAATACTATTTATTACTGAGGGCAAAAAACCGGATACAAAACTCGTGAAATCGGTTTGCAATTTTCAAAGTGACTTTTTTTCTCATAAAATTGATTATGAAATAGTCATTTTTTCTACAAACATTTATTCCTTATATAATAAATTAAAAGAAAACCAATATGAACAAACAGTAGAACATATTTGTGAATTATCTGATGGGGAATTTGAATATACTAGCGAGGACTTCTCTTTAATTTATCTCTTTTTCGATTTAGACGCCCAACACTATAAAGAAGATAAAAAAGATAAAGATGTAGAAAAAATATATAACGAAATATATAACAAAATTGAGGAGATGTTAAATTTATTTGATAATGCAACCGAAAATGGTAAACTTTTTTTAAGTTATCCTATGGTGGAAGCCAATAATTACTTTCATGAAAGATTTATAAATTGTGATAGTATTAATCTTATTACATACCCTGTGTTTAGCGATGTTCACTTTAAAGATGCGTGTAAGATTTTTATTAAAGAAAATGGTCCATTTCAAATTAGAATGAAAGATAAAAATCAAATTTGGCTTAGTTTGATTCTTTATACAACTTATATATTATTTTATTTAAAAATCAATTCATTTATTCAAGAGGGGACTATAGATTCTAAAGACATATTTTTAAAGCAGTATAACGACTTTATATTACCTCTTGAACGAGTATTGTTACTTAGTGCATTTCCGCAATATTTACTTGATTTTTATGGAGTTGAAAGATTTATAGATAATGAACGACTGCAAATGTTATTAAAAAATGAAGTTGCTATGGGGATTACCCATGTTGGATAATTTTAGCTATGTTGAAAATTCTAAATTTTTACATTATTCACTTTTATTGTCACCTCCCAAAATAATAAATTTTCTATATCTTGTAGTCAAACACAGATAGTCGATAGGTGAATTTTTGAATTATCTAGTTTTTGTGTGAGACAATATAATTATTTTAGCATTTCGTAAAATTTTTGGCTCTTTGTCAACTGTAGTGGGTTGAAGAAAAGCTAAGATCTAGAAAGGACAAATTTCGTCCTTTCTTTTTTGATATTTAGAGCGATGAAAATCCGTTTTTTGAAGTTTTCAAAGTTCCGAAAACCAAAGGCATTTCGCTTGACTTGATAAGTTTAATGAGATTATTAGTCGCCTCCAATTTGGCGTTAGAATAGGGTAGTTGAAGATCGTTGACAATCTTTTCTTTATCCTTGAGGAAGGTTTTAAAGATAGTCTGAAAAAGAGGATGAACCTGCTTAAGATTGTCCTCAATAAGTCCGAAAAATTTGTCAGGCTCCGTATTCTGAAAGTGAAAAAGCAAGAGTTGATAGAGATGATAGTGGTGTTTCAAGTCTTCTTAATAGCTCAAAAGCTTGTCTAGAATTTCTTTATTCGTCAAGTGCATACGAAAAGTAGGGCGATAAAATCGTTTATCACTCAATTTACGACTATCCTGCTGAATGAGTTTCCAGTAGCGTTTAATAGTCTTGTATTCATGAGATGTTCTATCGAATTGATTTATGATTTGGACACGAACACGACTCATAGCACGGCTGCTACTATCCTAAAATCAAAAAACATCTTATAATGGTAGTTATGAAACTTACAAACGAAGAAATATAGAAAATTGAAAAACTCCTAAGAGATTCATCGTACGCCAAATATCACAAACGTCTACAGATTATTTATTTTTGCTCAAAAGGAAAGAGTTATAAGGAAGTTACCCGAAATGCTTTTCTTTGAGAATCGGGCGTGGAGCGGTTGACGAATAGGTCAAAAACTAGTAGAATAGTAAGGAAACTTTATACGGAGGAAAGAAATGGATTTGGGTGATAATGAGCTAACACTGACTCCCATACCTGGGAAAAGTGGCAAGGCTTATATGGGTAGCTATCCTGATGGGAAGCGCATCTTTGTAAAAATGAACACCTCTCCAATCCTACCTGGTCTAGCTAGAGAACAAATTGCTCCACAATTATTATGGAGTCGCCGTTTGGCAGATGGGCGTGATATGTGTGCTCAAGAATGGTTGACAGGCAAGATATTGACCCCCTATGATATGAATCGTAAACAAATCGTCAATATTTTAACCCGCCTTCATCGCTCACGTCCGTTGATGACACAGTTGAGTCGTTTGGGCTATGCCATGGAAACACCTGTAGATTTACTGCAGTCTTGGCAAGAAACGGCTCCAGATGCTTTGCGTAAAAATCATTTTATCAGTGAAGTGATGGCTGATTTACGTCAGACTATTCCAGGATTTAGAGAGGACTATGCGACCATTGTCCATGGAGATGTACGACATAGTAATTGGATTGAGACAGATAGTGGCTTGATTTATTTGGTGGATTGGGATTCGGTTCGCTTGACCGACCGCATGTTTGATGTGGCCCATATGCTCTGCCATTATATTCCAGAACATCAGTGGAAGGAATGGTTGACCTACTACGGTTACAAGTACAATCAAACGGTATTAAATAAATTGTATTGGTACGGTCAATTGTCTTATTTGAGCCAGATTTCCAAGTATTATATGAACCAAGATTTAGAAAATGTCAATCGGGAGATTCATGGCTTGCGTCACTTCCGAGACAAGTATGGAAAGAGAAGATGAGAGTTAGAAATCGTAAAGGGGCGACAGAATTACTAGAGGCAAATCCCCAGTATGTGGTCCTCAATCCCTTGGAAGCCAAGGGGAAATGGCGGAACTTGTTCGGGAACGACAATCCCATTCATGTGGAAGTTGGAAGTGGAAAGGGTGCCTTTGTTTCAGGTATGGCCAAGCAAAACCCTGACATCAACTATATCGGGATTGATATTCAAAAGTCTGTTTTGAGCTACGCTTTGGACAAGGTGCTTGAAGTTGGAGTACCGAACATCAAGCTCTTGTGGGTAGATGGTTCTGACTTGACTGACTACTTTGAAGACGGTGAGATTGATCGCTTGTATCTGAACTTTTCAGATCCATGGCCGAAAAAACGCCATGAAAAGCGTCGTTTGACCTACAAGAGTTTCCTAGATACCTTCAAGCGTATCTTGCCTGAAAATGGAGAAATTCATTTCAAGACGGATAACCGTGGCTTGTTTGAGTACAGCCTAGTGAGCTTTTCTCAGTATGGCATGAAGCTCAATGGTGTCTGGCTTGATTTACATGCCAGTGATTTTGAAGGCAATGTCATGACAGAATACGAGCAAAAATTCTCCAACAAGGGGCAAGTTATCTACCGAGTTGAGGCGGAATTTTAAGAAATAGCCTGAAATCAGGCTGTATAAGTGCTTTTGCTTTACATAAGTAGTAAAAAGTGCTATACTAAGAGTAAGAATATGAAAAGTGAGGCGGGGAAATATCTTCGCCTCTTGCTTATGAGGAGGTGGACGCAATCGCAACAATCGTAGAATTAGTCAGAGAAGTTGTAGAACCTGTCATAGAAGCACCTTTCGAACTCGTGGATATCGAGTATGGAAAGATTGGCAGTGACATGATTCTCAGTATTTTTGTAGATAAACCTGAAGGAATTACCTTGAACGACACGGCAGACTTGACAGAAATTATCAGTCCTGTCCTAGACACCATCAAGCCAGATCCCTTCCCAGAACAATATTTCCTAGAAATCACCAGTCCAGGCTTGGAACGTCCTTTAAAAACCAAGGATGCCGTTGCTGGAGCGGTTGGGAAACACATCCATGTCGGGCTCTACCAAGCCATCGATAAGCAAAAGGTCTTTGAAGGAACCTTGTTGGCCTTCGAAGAGGATGAGTTGACCATGGAATATATGGACAAGACGCGTAAGAAAACTGTCCAAATTCCATACAGTTTAGTATCAAAAGCACGTTTAGCAGTTAAATTATAGAAAAAGAAAGGATAGCTTTTGAGGATTCAAAAGTGAAGAAAACATGAGTAAAGAAATGCTAGAGGCCTTCCGCATTTTGGAAGAAGACAAGGGAATCAAAAAAGAAGACATCATCGACGCAGTAGTAGAGTCGCTTCGTTCCGCTTATCGCAGACGCTATGGTCAATCAGACAGCGTAGCCATTGACTTCAACGAAAAAACAGGTGACTTTACAGTTTATACTGTCCGTGAAGTTGTTGATGAAGTATTTGATAGCCGTTTGGAAATCAGCTTGAAAGATGCTCTTGCCATTAATTCAGCCTATGAGCTTGGTGACAAAATCAAGTTTGAAGAAGCGCCTGCTGAGTTTGGTCGTGTAGCAGCCCAATCTGCCAAACAAACCATCATGGAAAAAATGCGCAAGCAAACACGTGCCATCACTTACAATACTTACAAAGAACATGAGCAAGAAATCATGTCTGGTACAGTAGAACGCTTTGACAACCGCTTCATCTATGTCAACCTTGGTAGCATCGAAGCCCAATTGTCAAAACAAGACCAAATTCCTGGAGAAGTTTTTGCTTCTCATGATCGTATTGAAGTTTATGTCTACAAGGTTGAAGACAACCCTCGCGGTGTGAACGTCTTTGTTAGCCGTAGCCATCCAGAAATGATCAAACGTTTGATGGAGCAAGAAATTCCAGAAGTTTATGATGGAACTGTTGAAATCATGAGCGTGGCTCGTGAAGCTGGTGACCGTACTAAGGTTGCTGTTCGTAGCCATAATCCAAACGTGGACGCTATTGGTACAATCGTTGGACGTGGTGGAGCTAACATCAAGAAAATCACTAGCAAATTCCACCCAGCTCGCTACGATGCCAAGAGCGACCGTATGGTACCAATCGAAGAAAATATCGATGTTATCGAGTGGGTAGCAGACCCAGCTGAATTTATCTACAATGCCATCGCTCCTGCTGAGGTTGATCAAGTTATCTTTGATGAAAACGACAGCAAACGTGCCTTGGTGGTTGTTCCTGATAACAAGCTTTCTCTTGCTATCGGTCGTCGTGGGCAAAACGTTCGCTTGGCAGCTCACTTGACTGGTTACCGTATCGATATCAAGTCTGCTAGCGAATTTGAAGCCATGGAAGAAGCTGGTTCGGTAGATTTGGAAGCAGAAAACGATACTGTAGAAGAATAAAAGCTGCTAGAGGAGGGAAAGATGAAAACGAGAAAAATCCCTTTGCGCAAGTCTGTTGTGTCCAATGAAGTGATTGATAAGCGTGATTTGCTTCGTATTGTCAAAAACAAAGAAGGGCAAGTCTTTATCGATCCGACAGGCAAGGCTAATGGCCGTGGCGCTTATATCAAACTAGACAATGCAGAAGCCTTAGAGGCGAAAAAGAAGAAGGTCTTTAACCGCAGCTTTAGCATGGAAGTGGAAGAAAGCTTTTATGACGAGTTGATCGCTTATGTGGATCACAAAGTGAAAAGAAGAGAGTTAGGACTTGAATAAGCAAAAGATAAGCAATCTCTTGGGACTTGCTCAACGAGCAGGGCGGATCATATCGGGTGAAGAATTGGTTGTCAAGGCCATTCAAGACGGCAAGGCCAAGTTGGTCTTTCTAGCTCATGATGCTGGACCCAATCTGACCAAGAAGATTCAAGATAAAAGTCATTATTATCAAGTAGAAATTGTAACCGTGTTTTCAACACTGGAATTAAGCATAGCAGTCGGAAAATCGAGAAAGGTTTTGGCTGTGACAGATGCTGGATTTACAAAGAAAATGAGGTCTCTTATGGAATAGAAGAGGAGGACATGATTTGTCTAAGAAAAGATTGTACGAAATCGCAAAAGAACTTGGAAAAGAAAGTAAAGAAGTTGTAGCGCGTGCAAAAGAGTTGGGCTTGGATGTGAAAAGCCACTCATCAAGTGTGGAAGAAGCTGTCGCTGCAAAAATCGCTGCCAGCTTTAAACCTGCAGCTGCTCCGAAAGCAGAAGCAAAACCTGTAGCACCAAAAGCAAGTGCAGAAAAGAAAGCCGAGAAATCTGTGCCAGCTAAACCAGCTGTAGCCAAGGAAGAGGCAAAACCTGCTGAGCCAGTCGCTCCTAAAACAGAAAAAGTAGCAGCTAAACCGCAAAGCCGTAATTTCAAGGCTGAGCGTGAAGCTCGTGCCAAAGAGCAGGCAGAACGACGCAAGCAAAATAAGGGCAATAACCGTGACCAACAACAAAATGGCAACCGTCAGAAAAACGACGGCCGTAATGGTGGAAAACAAGGTCAAGGAAACCGCGACAATCGCCGTTTTAACGACCAAGCTAAGAAACAGCAAGGCCAGCAAAATCGTGGTAATGAGCGCCGTCAACAAGAGGACAAACGTCCAAATCAAGCGGCTCCACGTGTTGACTTTAAAGCCCGTGCAGCAGCCCTAAAGGCAGAGCAAAATGCAGAGTACGCACGTTCAAGTGAGGAACGTTTCAAGCAGACTCAGGCTGCCAAAGAAGCCTTGGCCCAAGCAAACAAACGCAAGGAGCCAGAGGAAATCTTTGAAGAAGTGGCTAAGTTAGCTGAACAAGCGCAACAAGCACAGCAAGTTCAAGCAGTGGTTGAAGTCGTCCCTGAGAAAACAGAACCTGCAGTGGATACACGTCGTAAAAAACAAGCTCGACCAGACAAAAATCGTGACGATTATGATCACGAAGAAGATGGTCCTAGAAAACAACAAAAGAATCGAAGTAGTCAAAATCAAGTGAGAAATCAAAAGAATAGTAACTGGAATAACAACAAAAAGAACAAAAAAGGCAATAACAAGAACAACCGTAATCAGACTCCAAAACCTGTTACAGAGCGTAAGTTCCATGAATTGCCAACAGAATTTGAATATACAGATGGTATGACCGTTGCGGAAATCGCAAAACGTATCAAACGTGAACCAGCTGAAATCGTTAAGAAACTTTTCATGATGGGTGTCATGGCCACACAAAACCAATCCTTGGATGGGGAAACAATTGAGCTCCTCATGGTGGATTATGGTATCGAAGCCAAACAAAAAGTTGAAGTGGATAATGCCGATATCGAACGTTTCTTTGTCGAAGATGGTTATCTCAATGAAGATGAATTGGTAGAGCGTCCACCAGTTGTAACCATCATGGGACACGTTGACCACGGTAAAACAACACTCCTAGATACCCTTCGTAACTCTCGTGTTGCGACAGGTGAAGCAGGTGGGATCACTCAGCATATCGGTGCCTACCAAATCGTGGAAAATGGTAAGAAGATTACCTTCCTTGATACACCAGGACACGCGGCCTTTACATCTATGCGTGCGCGTGGTGCATCTGTTACCGATATTACTATCTTGGTCGTAGCGGCAGATGACGGGGTTATGCCTCAGACTATCGAAGCCATTAACCACTCAAAAGCGGCCAACGTTCCAATCATCGTAGCCATCAACAAGATTGATAAACCAGGTGCCAACCCAGAACGCGTTATCGGTGAATTGGCAGAGCATGGAGTTATGTCAACTGCTTGGGGTGGAGATTCTGAATTTGTTGAAATCTCAGCTAAATTTAACCAAAACATCGAAGAATTGTTGGAAACAGTCCTTCTTGTAGCTGAAATCCAAGAACTCAAGGCAGACCCAACAGTGCGTGCGATAGGTACCGTTATCGAAGCTCGCTTGGATAAAGGAAAAGGTGCGGTCGCAACCCTTCTTGTTCAACAAGGTACCTTGAATGTCCAAGATCCAATCGTTGTCGGAAATACCTTCGGTCGTGTCCGTGCTATGACTAATGATCTTGGTCGTCGTGTTAAAGTTGCTGGACCATCAACACCAGTTTCTATCACAGGTTTGAACGAAGCACCAATGGCGGGTGACCACTTTGCCGTTTACGAGGATGAAAAATCTGCGCGTGCAGCCGGTGAAGAGCGTGCCAAACGTGCCCTCATGAAACAACGCCAAGCTACCCAACGTGTCAGCCTTGAAAACCTCTTTGATACCCTTAAAGCTGGTGAGCTTAAGTCAGTTAACGTTATCATTAAGGCCGACGTACAAGGTTCTGTTGAAGCCCTTTCTGCCTCACTTCAAAAGATCGACGTAGAAGGTGTCAAAGTTACTATTGTCCACTCAGCGGTCGGTGCTATCAATGAATCAGACGTGACCCTTGCCGAAGCTTCAAATGCCTTTATCGTTGGTTTCAACGTACGCCCTACACCACAAGCTCGTCAACAAGCCGAAGCTGACGATGTGGAAATCCGTCTCCACAGCATTATCTACAAGGTTATTGAAGAGATGGAAGAAGCTATGAAAGGGATGCTTGATCCAGAATTTGAAGAAAAAGTTATCGGTGAAGCAGTTATCCGTGAAACCTTCAAGGTGTCTAAAGTGGGAACTATCGGTGGATTCATGGTTATCAACGGTAAGGTTACTCGTGACTCTAAAGTCCGTGTTATCCGTGATGGTGTCGTTATCTATGACGGCGAACTCGCAAGCTTGAAACACTACAAAGACGACGTGAAAGAAGTTACAAACGGCCGTGAAGGTGGATTGATGATTGACGGCTACAATGATATTAAGATGGATGATGTGATTGAGGCTTATGTCATGGAAGAAATCAAAAGATAAGATTTTTGCTCCTTTCTTAGGTGGTGAGGGACGCAAGCAAACCGATGGTTTCATTGCTTATTTTTGAGCCTATGGTCTCAAAAATCCCCTGTGATGGGACTGATAAATCAGTTCCATCACTTTCACCACGGCGAAAGAAGCAGATCAGTTCAAATTGAACTTCGTTTCAATTTGAACTGAAAATCAAGAAGTTTAAAAATAGCTAGGTCTGCTGGCCTAGCTTTTGGTTCAAAGTAGAGAAAGGAATATCATGGCAAATCATTTCCGTACGGATCGTGTGGGCATGGAAATCAAGCGTGAAGTCAATGAGATTTTGCAAAAGAAAGTCCGTGATCCGCGTGTCCAAGGTGTGACCATCACAGATGTTCAGATGCTGGGTGACTTGTCTGTTGCCAAGGTTTACTACACCATTTTTAGTAACCTTGCTTCAGATAACCAAAAAGCTCAAATCGGGCTTGAAAAAGCAACTGGTACTATCAAACGTGAACTTGGTCGCAATTTGAAATTGTACAAAATCCCAGATTTGACCTTCGTCAAAGACGAGTCCATCGAGTATGGAAACAAAATTGACGAGATGCTACGCAATCTGGATAAGAACTAAAGAAGAGGGGCAACCCTCTTTTTGGGTGGGGAAATGGCAATAAAACATGCTGGGGGAATCTTTCTAGACTTAAAAATTATTAAAAAGCTTTATAAAATTCAACTTGTATGATATTCTAGGAATTAGAAAGAGTAAATTTCACAGAAATGGCCAGCAAGACTGGCATCGTCAATATTTTAAAGTGTAGTTAAAAGAGGAAAGATAATATGAATCCTATCAAAGCTTTTGCTAAAACTTATGGTAATTACTTTTTGACCGTGCAAGGTGTAAAAGTGATGAAAACGATAAAGAAAGATGACCATGCCGTTGTCGGTCTGGGGAAACTCTTTATTGCAGACAAGTTAATGGATACGGCTCGGTGGCTCATCAAGCCAGAGGAGAGAGAATGAAATTTTTCTGGGCAATTCTTGCTATTATTTTTATCAAACCAATTTTTGGGATTTTGAAATTCTTTTGGATGATCATCTCTTTTGCAGTCCAATTGCTGTTTTACAAGCTATTATTTAAAATATTGGATTGGCTCTTTAAACTTATTTAGGTCGTAATTCAAGTCGCAGAGAACTAGCAGGAACTCCACTGCTAGTTTTTTAATCTCTTTCCTTGTGGTATAATAAAAGCAGTAAAATCATTTTATACTCTTCGAAAATCTCTTCAAACCACGCCAGCGTTGCCTTGCCGTAGGTATGGTTACTGACTTCGTCAGTTCTATCCACAACCTCAAAACACTGTTTTGAGCAACCTGCGGCTAGCTTCCTAGTTTGCTCTTTGATTTTCATTGAGTATTAGAACATACAATGGAGGTCGTCATGGACAATATCATCGATGTGTCAATTCCCGTTGCAGAAGTGGTGGACAAGCATCCAGAAGTCTTGGAAATTCTAGTGGAGTTGGGTTTTAAACCCCTTGCTAATCCCCTGATGCGTAATACTATCGGTCGCAAAGTATCGCTCAAACAGGGTTCTAAGCTTGAAGGAACTCCTATGGACAAGATTGTCCGCACGCTGGAAGCAAACGGCTACGAAGTGATTGGATTAGACTAATGGCAGATGAACGGATTCATGTCCTGCGGGATATTTTGTTAGAATTGCACAATGGCGCCTCTCCTGAGTCGGTTCAGGAGCGTTTTGATGCGACCTTTGCGGGTGTCTCAGCCATAGAGATTTCCCTCATGGAGCACGAGCTGATGAACTCAGACTCGGGCGTCACTTTTGAAGATGTCATGGAACTATGTGATGTCCATGCCAATCTTTTTAAAAATGCTATCAAAGGTGTTGAAGTAGAGGATACCGAACACCCTGGCCATCCAGTTCGGATCTTTAAGGAAGAAAATCTGGCCCTCCGTGCGGCCTTGATTCGCATTCGGAGATTGTTAGATACATATGAGTCTATGGAAGATGAAGAAATGCTGGCGGAGATGCGAAAGGGCTTGGTTCGTCAGATGGGACTTGTAGGTCAATTTGATATTCATTACCAACGTAAAGAAGAACTCTTCTTCCCCATCATGGAGCGCTATGGTCACGATTCGCCTCCTAAGGTCATGTGGGGAGTGGATGATCAGATTAGGGAACTCTTTCAAACAGCTTTAGCGACAGCCAAGTCACTACCTGAAGTGCCGATTTCCACTGTAAAAGAAGATTTTGAAGCTTTTGCGGCAGAGTTTGAAAGTATGATTTTCAAGGAAGAGTCCATCCTCCTCATGATTCTTCTTGAGTCCTTTACCCAAGATGATTGGCTTCAGATTGCGGAGGAGAGTGATGCCTACGGCTATGCCATCATCCGTCCGTCAGAAAAATGGGTGCCAGAAAGACAGAGTTTCGTCGAGGAAAAGAGTGAAGAGGAGCCTGTACAGCTAGATACGGCAGAGGGTCAAGTTCAGCAGGTTATCGATACGCCTGAAGGACAGTTCACCATTACCTTTACCCCTAAGGAAAAAGAAGCAGTGCTGGACCGCCATAGTCAACAGGCTTTTGGGAATGGCTATCTCTCGGTCGAGCAGGCCAATCTCATCCTCAATCACCTCCCCATGGAAATTACCTTTGTCAATAAAGATGATATTTTCCAGTATTACAATGACAATACGCCGGCTGATGATATGATTTTCAAACGGACGCCATCCCAAGTCGGACGCAATGTCGAACTCTGTCATCCACCTAAGTACTTGGACAAGGTCAAGACCATCATGAAGGGGCTTCGTGAGGGAAGCAAAGACAAGTATGAAATGTGGTTCAAGTCTGAGTCGCGAGGTAAGTTTGTCCACATCACCTACGCAGCAGTGCACGATGAAGAGGGAGAATTCCAAGGTGTGCTGGAGTATGTTCAGGATATCCAGCCCTACCGTGAGATTGACACGGACTATTTCCGTGGACTAGAATAAGGAGAAAAAATGAGTTACGAACAAGAATTTATGAAGGAATTTGAAGCCTGGGTCAATACCCAGATTATGATCAACGACATGGCGCACAAGGAAAGTCAAAAAGTCTACGAAGAAGACCAAGACGAGCGTGCCAAAGATGCTATGATTCGTTACGAAAGTCGCTTGGATGCTTATCAGTTCTTGCTTGGTAAGTTTGAAAACTTCAAAGCAGGCAAGGGATTCCATGATTTGCCAGATGGCTTATTCGGTGAGCGAAATTATTAAACGAGAAAGATTCTTGATTTTTTACTAAAATCTTGATAGAATATTTATATTAAATCCTTGTCAGAGCAGGGGTTTTTTATTGAAAGGATTTTATCATGTCAAAGAAACTCAATCGTAAAAAACAATTACGAAATAGCCTCCGTCGCGCAGGTGCCTTTTCAAGTACTGTGACTAAGGTTGTAGAAGAGACAAAAAAAGTCGTGAAACGTGCAGAGCAGTCAGCGAGCCAAGCTGGTAAGGCTGTTTCTAAAAAAGTTGAACAAGCAGTAGAAGCTACTAAAGAGCAAGCTCAAAAAGTAGCCAATTCTGTAGAAGATTTTGCAGCAAACTTGGGTGGGCTTCCACTTGATCGTGCCAAAACTTTCTATGATGAAGGAATTAAGTCTGCATCAGATTTCAAAAACTGGACTGAAAAAGAACTCCTTGCCTTGAAAGGAATCGGCCCAGCTACCATCAAGAAATTGAAGGAAAATGGTATCAAGTTCAAGTAATTTTTCCTGTGCCTTGCATTTCCGTCAAAATCTTGCTACAATAGAGCCATTAGAGGTGTTTTGAATCCCGCATTTTACAGAAAGTGGCGGTGCTGAGAAGTCCACAAATGTGTCAAAACTGGTTGCTAATGGATGAAAAATTGAAATAAAAGTGTCTTTTTGTTTTAAAGACGAGAGTTGCGGGCAACTGCCCGAAATTGGGTGGTACCGCGGATAAGCACATTCGTCCCTGTCATGTAGATGGCAGGGCTTTTCTTTTGCGTCTTAGTAAAAGGAGGTTGTTATGAAGCAATCTTTTAAAACAAGTGAACTCTACTATGGCTTTCCTATCTTCATTTTGGGGTATCAGGATCAGAATTTTGGACACAATATTACGACCTGTAGCTCCTCTTATAGCTTGGGAGATTGGCTAGTCATTGGTGTCGGAGCTGAGGAAAATGCGGCTGAGCAAATCAAGCATTACCAGAAGTTTACTGTGAATATTCCTGATGAAAATCTCATGCTCGAGATGGAGAAGGCTGGTTTTATCAGTCATCGAGAGAAATTGAAACACCTGGGGCTAGACTACGAGATTTCTGAACGGACTCAGGCACCGATTTTAGGGGTTTGTCCAGTCGTGTTAGAATGTCAAGTTGATAGAATTATCGAGGAAGATGGAATCTGTCATATCTTTGCCAAGATTATCGAGCGACTTGCTGATCCAGATCTCTTGGATGAGAAAGGGCATTTTAAAAATGACCGTTTTTCACCGACTTACTTTATGGGGGACGGTCACCAGCGCGTTTATCGCTATTTAGATAACCGTGTTGACCCTATGGGGAGCTTCATAAAGAAAGCGAGGAAGAAGGATGTCAAGAGCTGAATTACCAGAACAATTAGAAACCGAACGACTCGTCCTACGAGTTCGTACAGTGGCAGATGCTGAGGATATTCATACCTACGCTAGTCTCCCAGAGGTCGCCTATCCAGCAGGCTTTCCTCCAGTCAAGACCTTGGAAGATGAGGTTTACTATCTAGAGCATATCCTTCCCGAACGCAATCAAAAGGAAAATCTCCCAGCTGGCTACGGAATTGTCGTCAAAGGAACCGATAAAGTCATCGGCTCTGTTGATTTCAACCATCGGCACGAAGACGATGTACTGGAGATTGGCTACACCTTACACCCAGACTATTGGGGACGAGGTTATGTGCCAGAAGCAGCGCGTGCCTTGATTGACATAGCTTTTAGAGAACTAGGTCTTCACAAGATTGAACTCTCTTGCTTTGGTTATAATGTCCAAAGTAAACGAGTCGCAGAAAAACTTGGATTTACCCTCGAAGCTCGTATCCGAGATCGTAAAGATGTTCAAGGAAACCGCTGTGACAGTCTGATATATGGTTTGCGGAGGAGTGAGTGGGAGGTAATTTGATGCATGTTTTCATCGTTGGTGCTCCGGCCTCAGGAAAAATGACGATTGGTCAAGAACTATCTCGACTGACGGATTCTACCCTCTTTTATAACCATCAAGCCATCGATTTTGCACTAGAAATCTATCAGGATTATACAGAGGAGATGTGGGAATTTGTTCGTGGAATCACCTTTTCTTTCCTTGGGGCAAGTGCAAGAAATCAGCGATCAGTGATTTTAACAGACGTGATTGATTTTTCAAATCAGTACCAGCTGATGTATTTAAAGCAAATTCAGGATTTATTGGATAACTTTCATCAAGAGATTCTGTTTGTTGAGTTGGAAACAAGTCTTGATGAGCGTTTACGTCGAAATCAAACGGAGAACCGGTTGAAGCACAAGCCTTTGAAACGATATATTGAAGTATCTGAAAGAGAAATTTTAGAGACCGCTGAAACACTTCAATTAAATTCCCAACATCAACCGAATGAGTTACACCACTACCTTAAAATAAATAATACGAATTTGTCTGCAGAAGAAGCTGCTAAGCAAATTCAAAATAAAATGAACAAAATAGAGAAAGGACAAACACATGTCTAAAGAACTTTCACCTAAATACAATCCAGCCGAGGTTGAGGCTGGTCGTTACCAAAAATGGCTTGATGCTGATGTTTTCAAGCCTTCAGGCGATCAAAAGGCTAAGCCTTATTCAATTGTCATTCCACCACCAAATGTAACTGGTAAGCTTCACCTTGGTCACGCTTGGGATACGACTTTGCAGGATATCATTATCCGTCAAAAACGGATGCAAGGTTTTGATACGCTTTGGCTTCCTGGTATGGACCACGCTGGGATTGCGACTCAGGCTAAGGTTGAGGAGCGCTTGCGTGGTGAGGGTATTACGCGTTACGACCTGGGTCGTGAATCTTTCTTGACGAAGGTCTGGGAATGGAAAGACGAATATGCCACTACCATCAAGGAACAATGGGGCAAGATGGGGCTCTCTGTAGACTACTCTCGCGAGCGTTTCACTCTTGACGAAGGCTTGTCGAAAGCTGTTCGTAAGGTCTTTGTGGACCTTTACAAGAAAGGATGGATCTACCGTGGTGAGTTTATCATCAACTGGGACCCAGCAGCTCGCACAGCCCTTTCTGATATTGAGGTGATTCACAAGGATGTCGAAGGTGCCTTCTACCACATGAACTACATGCTGGAAGATGGCTCACGCGCCCTTGAAGTTGCGACCACTCGTCCTGAGACCATGTTTGGAGACGTTGCAGTTGCGGTCAATCCAGAAGACCCACGCTACAAGGACTTGATCGGTAAAAACGTCATCCTTCCAATCGCTAATAAATTGATTCCAATCGTTGGGGATGAGCATGCTGATCCTGAGTTTGGTACAGGTGTCGTGAAAATCACACCTGCCCACGATCCAAACGACTTCTTGGTTGGTCAACGCCATAACTTGCCACAAGTTAACGTCATGAACGACGACGGAACTATGAACGAGCTTGCCTTTGAATTTGCAGGCATGGACCGTTTTGAAGCTCGTAAAGCAGTCGTTGCTAAGTTGGAAGAAATCGGTGCCCTTGTTAAAATCGAAAAACGTGTCCACAGTGTTGGTCACTCAGAACGTACAGGTGTTGTGGTTGAGCCACGCTTGTCAACGCAATGGTTTGTCAAGATGGACCAATTGGCTAAGAATGCCATTTCCAACCAAGACACAGAAGACAAGGTAGAATTCTACCCACCTCGTTTCAACGATACCTTCCTTCAATGGATGGAAAATGTCCACGACTGGGTTATCTCTCGTCAGCTCTGGTGGGGGCACCAAATCCCTGCTTGGTACAATGCAGAAGGTGAAATGTACGTCGGTGAAGAAGCTCCAGAAGGTGACGGATGGACTCAGGACGAAGATGTCTTGGATACTTGGTTCAGTTCTGCCCTCTGGCCATTCTCAACCATGGGCTGGCCTGATGTCGATTCAGCAGACTTCAAACGTTATTATCCAACATCAACTTTGGTGACTGGTTATGATATTATCCCGTTCTGGGTATCTCGAATGATTTTCCAAGGTTTGGAATTTACTGGCAAGTCGCCATTCAAAAATGCCTTGATTCATGGTCTCATTCGTGATGAGCAAGGACGCAAGATGTCGAAATCTCTCGGTAACGGGATTGATCCAATGGATGTTATTGATAAGTACGGAACAGATAGCCTTCGTTGGTTCCTTTCAAACGGTTCTGCACCAGGACAAGACGTGCGTTTCTCTTACGAGAAAATGGATGCTTCATGGAACTTCATTAACAAGATTTGGAACATCTCTCGCTACATCCTCATGAACAATGAAGGTTTGACCCTTGAGCAAGCAACTGCCAATGTCGAAAAAGTGGTCAACAAGGAAGCTGGAAATGTCACAGACCGCTGGATTCTCCACAACCTCAATGAAACCATCGGCAAAGTCACTGAAAACTTTGACAAGTTTGAGTTTGGTGTCGCTGGACACATCCTCTACAACTTCATTTGGGATGAATTTGCGGACTGGTACGTTGAGTTGACCAAGGAAGTCCTTTACAGCGATAATGAAGAAGAGAAGGTCATCACACGCTCTGTTCTCCTTTATACTTTGGACAAGATCCTTCGTCTCCTTCACCCAATCATGCCATTCGTGACAGAGGAAATCTTTGGACAAATCTCAGAAGGTTCTATCGTTACAGCAGAATACCCAACTGTGAATCCAGCCTTTGAAGACCTCGCTGCTCACACAGGTGTAGAGAGCCTCAAAGACTTAATCCGTGCTGTTCGTAATGCGCGTGCAGAAGTAAACGTAGCACCAAGCAAGCCTATCACCATCCTTGTTAAAACAAGCGATAGCGACTTGGAAGTCTTCTTTAACAGCAATGTCAACTACATCAAACGCTTCACAAATCCAGAACACTTGGAAATCGCATCAACTATTCCTGCACCTGAACTTGCTATGTCAAGCGTCATCACAGGAGCAGAAATCTACTTGCCACTCGCTGACCTCCTCAATGTCGAAGAAGAACTCGCTCGACTCGACAAAGAACTGGCTAAATGGCAAAAAGAACTGGACATGGTCGGTAAGAAGCTCTCTAACGAACGCTTCGTAGCCAATGCCAAACCAGAAGTCGTCCAAAAAGAACGCGACAAACAAGCCGACTATCAAGCTAAGTACGACGCGACTGTCGCACGTATTGATGAGATGAAGAAGTTGGTGAAATAATTGTTGTAAAAGAGGAAAAATAAAATGAGCTGTGAAATTAAAATATTTTCTCAAACATCAGAACAGAATAGTTCAGACAAAGAGTTACAATGTTATTTAGTTGGAATGAAATTAAATGATTACTTAAATAACCTTCCTTCAGATTATCAAGACTACGATATTCAGCGAGGTATCGTTCGTAATAATTATTTAGATAATATAGGGATAGATATTATAAAAGGTAATCATCTCCCAATAATAACTTTAACTACCGATAAACTAATAAATAAAGAACAAAATTTAATTGAAGATTTTAAAATATTAGATGGTTTACAAAGAACCTTTAGAATTCACCAATTATATCTTTTCTTACAAAAAATATCTGAGAAAGAAATTAAAAATGAAATTTTTGATATAGTTAAGAAGGATGATAAATCTGAATTTAGAAGCAAATACAGAACAGAGTGGAAATTATCTGATAAATTTTCTTACACCGTTTTAGAAGCTAGAAACATAGTTGAGACTTTTACAGAACATAGAAAAGAATTAGTTCCTGATAAGTTACTCGATATATTTGATAGAGAGCAATGGTTTGAGGTTTGGGAAAAATTATCAATTGAAGATGAGATTAGGAAAATGATCCTTTTAAATGCTGGCCACAAACCGATGAATAACTATCATCAGCTAGAATTGCTATTTTTGAACCAACTTTCGTTTATTAAGGAAAAATACCCAAACATCGAAATAATTAGAGGTAAGGATATGTCTACATTAGCATATGCTAAATCTAGAAAAAAGAATCAATTCTATTTTGCTCATATTATTGAAACAATCTTATCATTCTTGAACAAAGATGTAGTTACTTTAAATTCATCATTAATCCAGTCTATTCAAGAAGGGGACGACGCTTCAACTTACATACAAAAGAATCCTGAAATCATTTCTGAAACAATTGATTTTCTATTGGAGTTTGATGATATTTTAGATTATCAATTTGGTAACGAAGGAACTAAATGGATTGCAAAAGATACAGTTTTAACAGCAGTTGTTGTTGCAATTTCTAGAACAGGAATAACGTATAAAGAGTTTATAGATCTTTTGAACAAATATCCTGATATGTTAAACATTAATGGTTTTAATGAGTGGAGAAAAACTCTTGATATCTCTAGTATAAACATTGGAAAATATACTAAAGAAACCGTTATTTCAGGTGTTTCAGATTTTATAAAAAATTATAATCTTATAAATTGGAAAATATATTCTGGAGGGTTAAATGACTAATTTGATAAAAATAGATTTTACCCCTGTTTCAGACTTTATAATGAGTCAGGATGTAGAAGATGATCTTTTAGATCAATTTGAATTTCTGGCACTTAACGACGATTATAATTTAGATGATTTTACTGAAGATAGTTTTTTCGAGTGGATTGAAGATCACTTTAATAATGACTATTTAAATGAAATAGATACTTTCATTAATGACTATTCTTTGCCACTAGGTCTATCATTATATATTGCTCTGTACAAAATCATTTGTGAAAACAGGAATACTTTATATAGTTTTTTATATAACGGTGATGGACTCTTTGACCGTATTACCGAGAGTAGTTACTCAATTAAAAATTTGGGGAATGAAGATATAAATATTAATCAATCATTTAAGATCAATGATTCAACATTTTTAATAAAAAAAATTGAATCTGTAGAGTTAAATGATATTGGGAAATTTAATCAACTTTACAATTTTATTGAAGTGAATATAGATAGTATAATACGGCAAATTCAACTCCTTAGTGTATTAACAAATTTTGAAGACATTTTAGAATCAGATGATTATATTTTTATTTATTCAAAACCTGAAGATGAGTTAACTCATGAAGATTTAATCAGTAAACTAAAACTATATTCAATTATTGTAAATGGTAAAATACTCCACAATCCAGTAACAGTAAGTAACATTATTTATCCGAACTTAAATATTTCATTTGAAAATAATTCTGTACAGTATAGACAATTTGATGAAATTGCTACTCTTTTAAGTCAATTTAATAGCGAGGAGAGATTACTTTCTAAATTTTTGATTCTTTACCAAATATTGGAAAATTTTGAAATAAAGCATGACGTAGTAAAAGAAATGAGTCATGGTGGACAATTCAAAGTTAGAGATTTTACTAAACTTGTGAATAGTTCACAATTGAATGAAGAAAAATATTTAAAAAAACTCTTAACAAAGTTATTAAATTTAAATATTTTAGAGATCGGAAGAACAGATTCTATTTTAAACTTAATTAAAGAAACGTGGGATACAAATATTTCAGGAAATGTTGATTTTACAAATTTAGACATCCAATTAAAACAAATAGGATATGATAAAGTAGATATAGCATCTTTTGACAGTCAAGTAAGAAATTTAAATAAAGATGATATTTTAATTTTCTTTACAAAGAGTATTTATAAGACTCGATGTTCGATCGTACATTATAAGACTCATGAATTTCACCTAAACGATGTCACTCTTGATGGTATGGATGAATTTAAAAGATTCTTAGAGTTATTTTTAGTGCCACTTGTACTTAAGATTATTTCGACTTCAATATTCTCGACTAATAGTCCTATTGTATATCAAGATAATAAATTAATTCTGTTTTAATTTATAAATTTAGAAAGCAGGTTACTACATGACAAATTCTGTAAGTTCGAACCGATCTGAGAAGTACAACATTGCAGCTTTCTTCTCAGGTGTTGGGGGAATTGAGTTGGGATTTGAACAGACCAACGAGTTCAGAGTGGTGTATGCCAATGAATTTGATAAGTATGCGCGCCAGACTTATCAGTTAAACCATCCAAATACTTATTTGGATGGTCGTGATATTCACGATGTTCAGCCAGAGGATATTCCAGCGGAGCGCGTGGATGTGATTATGGGAGGTTTCCCTTGCCAAGCCTTTAGTATTGCGGGTTATCGCAAGGGCTTTGATGACGATCGTGGTGATCTTTTCTTTGAATTGCTTCGCATGATTGAGGGATGCAAACCTCGCGCTATTTTCATCGAAAACGTCAAAAACATGGTCGGTCATGACCATGGCAATACCTTTAAGGTTATTCGTGAAGCCTTGACCGAGAACAACTACTTCATTAAGTGGAAGGTTCTCAATGGGAAAGACTATGGAAATATCCCACAAAACCGTGAGCGGATTTATATCGTTGGTTTTGATACCAAGGAAGCTTATGACTTGTTTGAGTTTCCAGAGGAAATCAAGCTGACTACGACTCTTCAGGATGTGATTAACTTTGGTGAACAGCTAGACGAGGTCTACTACTACCGTGAAGGCAAGCAGAATTTTTACGACCAGTTGAAGTTTGAAGTTACCAGTCAAGATACAGTTTACCAGTGGCGTCGTCAGTATGTCCGTGAAAATAAGAATGGCGTTGTCCCTACTCTAACAGCAAATATGGGAACAGGTGGACACAACGTTCCATTGATTTTGACAGACAGTGGTGAAATTCGTAAGCTGACACCGAAAGAAACTTTTAACGTTCAAGGATACCCTAAATCCTTTAAAATCCCAGAAGAGGTTTCTAATGGTCAGCTCTACAAGCAAGCTGGAAACAGCGTAGTTGTGCCCGTGATTAAACGCATCGCAGAGCAAGTTGCCAAGGCCTTAAATGAGAGTCAAGGGCAATCTCAGCTTGACCGCTCAGGGAAATTCGCCATTATCTACACCAAGATGAACGGCCAGTTTGAAGGGCAATCCTATGTCAAGGATTTTGTGGATAGCTATGATCAGGCTCTTGAAAAAATCAAGGCTTATGACGATGGTTTAGCTGTTTTGTCAGACGAAGAGTATTTGAGACTTGTCAAAAAACAAGGCAAATTCGAATTTTACAGTATTAATTAACGAATATATAAGAGGATTAGTGAAAAACTAATCTTCTTTTGATATACTGAAAATAGAAAAGAGGGTGCTTATGTGGGAACATCTAAAGTCTGAACAAAAAGACAAATACAAAACCTTAATTACCAACTTCGCTAGTTTGAGCCAAGCTTTCTCTCAAAAGGCAGAATCTGAAGATGAGGGACAAACAGAGAATTATGTGGCTCCGATTGTTAACTCCAAATTTCAGGAAACTGTTTTTCAAAAAGCCTTTAATGCCGTCGGGGAAGATATTGCCAATACTTCCTATGATGCTTCTGTCATTGTAGATGAAAATCATAAATACCTAGTGGGTATCAAGTCTTTTGGGATTAATTCAGGAGACCAAAAAATCGCTCAGTTCAAGAAAGATTCTCAATTTTGGACAGATTTGTTGGGTGATATCAAGTTTCATGCGGATCTTTCAGCAGATAAAGAAGCTGCAGACAAGGAAAACTATCAACGATATGAAGAGTTGGCGCGAAAAATTGCGACCTTAAGAAATCAGAGAATCGAATCTTCTAAGGCACAAATCAAGGGCTTTAACTCAGACTCGGTCAATGTTGAAGCTGTTTATCACGTTCTAATGCCAACACCAAAAGGAGAAAATCCAAGGATTTTTGTCGGAGAAACATCTTATTTACCAGTCGATATTGATAATCTAGTCATTGAAGGATCAACTACCAAAAACAATCCAACCAATTTTCGTTTTACAGATGGACAACACCACTACAAGTACACGGCAGCAGATAGCCAGCTCCACATGACTTTTAATAATAAAGATATTGTGGTAGATACTTGGGACGTTCATTACATCGAAGATCCTTTTTCTCTATTTGAAAATCTTCATTTACTAACAGCTGAAAAGGAACAATCCCATATCTTAGAAACGGTGTCTTGGGTAATCACAGACAAACATGGAAGTGTAGAAGAAAACTCTGGTTTCAATGCCTTTAACGGTGGTTCAAAATTAGCCAAAAAAGACCGTCTCCCACGGATTTTAAAGATTCAGGATAAATTTAAGGACAGTCTGGCTCCTGAAGAACTAGCTTTTGTGACTTTCTCCCTAGAAGAAATTCTCTTGAAAAAGTGGACCAGCAAGGAAGAAAAAGTTCAGATGAAGGCGATTCGTGAGGACTTGATTCACTTTGCCCATAATACTGGCAATGAAAAACTCATTAAAGAAATTGAACAGCTAGTTTATCGTCCAGTTAGCGAGATTTACATTCCCCTACCTGACTCCAAAAACTTCCATGACGAAAGACCCGACTTCTTTGGTCCTGGATTTGGGGCTTTTGAGCCTGGCACTAAAAAACTAGCTCTACCAAAAGAAGAAAGAACCTTTAAGCTACGCTTTTTACCTTCTGGTGATGTCATTAATGCCTATATCAACCAAGAATCTGGTAAGGCAATTCAGTCAACTGATAAGCAAGAAATTCTTGGTAATTGGATCTTGCGTGGTGTTTTTCAGTTGAAAGAACGTGAAGTCTTGACAGGTCAACGACTCAATGAGCTGGAAATCAACGGAATTCGTTTGACCAAGTTTAATAATGGCGAAATCGGGATTGAATTCATCTGGATGGATACTGAAAATCCACCAAGCGATGCCATCGGCTGGGTAGCAAAGAAATAAAAAGTCCTGTCACTTTCTCCCCCTTAACCTTTGACTATTCCGCAAAATTATCGTAAAATAAAGAGTAAATGATAAAATGAGGTCAGAGTCTGTTTACTCTGGCGATAGTAGTATAAATGAGGAGAAACGCTTTGGAATTAGAAGTATTTGCTGGGCAAGAAAAAAGTGAACTATCTATGATTGAGGTAGCGCGTGCTATCTTGGAACTTCGTGGTCGCGATCATGAGATGCATTTTAGCGATCTTGTAAACGAAATTCAAAACTACCTTGGAACATCAAACAGCGATATCCGTGAAGCCTTGCCTTTGTTCTACACAGAGTTGAACTTTGACGGTAGCTTCATCTCACTTGGAGACAACAAATGGGGGCTTCGTTCATGGTATGGTGTGGACGAAATCGACGAAGAAATTATCGCTCTTGAAGAAAATGATGACGATGAAGTAGCACCAAAAGCTAAGAAAAAACGTGTCAATGCCTTCATGGATGGCGATTCAGATGCTATTGACTACAATGCAGATGATCCAGAAGACGAAGACGCATACGAAGCAGATCCAGCTCTTTCATACGATGATGAAAATCCAGATGATGAGAAAAATGAAGTGGAAGCTTACGATGCGGAAATCAACGAAATCGCCCCTGATGACTTGGGTGAAGACGTGGATCTCAACGAAGAAGACGACGAGTTTTCAGATGATGATTCTGAAAACATCGAGGAATAAAAATTAGCTATTGACAATTATCCTATTTTTAGGTATCATATTGTTCGGGCACCTCTTTTAGAGGTCGGGGCTCCCTAGTTCTTAGGGAGCTATTTTTGTTTTTTCAAGAAGTTATCTTCTTGTATTTTGGTTGTGAATCTGGTGCAGTCGTCCCAGATTATTCTTATTAGTAGGGTCTTGTTTTCTATGTCCCCTCGTAGTCAACAAGACCTTGAGCATTTTAGAAAGAGGAATCTATGTCTACGAAATATATTTTTGTAACTGGTGGTGTGGTATCGTCTATTGGGAAAGGGATTGTGGCAGCGAGTCTAGGCCGTCTCTTGAAAAATCGTGGTCTCAAGGTAACCATTCAAAAATTTGACCCTTATATCAATATCGATCCGGGAACTATGAGTCCTTATCAGCACGGGGAAGTTTTTGTGACAGATGACGGAGCTGAGACAGATTTGGATTTGGGTCACTATGAACGTTTCATCGATATCAATCTTAACAAATATTCCAACGTGACAACTGGTAAAATTTACAGTGAAGTTCTTCGTAAGGAACGCCGTGGAGAATACCTTGGGGCAACTGTTCAGGTTATTCCTCATATCACAGATGCTTTGAAAGAAAAAATCAAGCGTGCCGCTCTAACGACCGACTCTGATGTTATTATCACAGAGGTAGGTGGAACAGTAGGAGATATCGAGTCCTTACCATTCTTAGAGGCCCTTCGTCAGATGAAGGCAGATGTGGGTGCGGATAATGTCATGTACATCCATACAACCCTGCTTCCATACCTCAAGGCTGCTGGTGAAATGAAGACCAAACCAACTCAACACTCTGTCAAAGAATTGCGTGGATTGGGAATCCAGCCGAATATGTTGGTTATTCGTACAGAAGAGCCAGCTGGTCAAGGAATTAAAAACAAACTAGCACAGTTCTGTGATGTGGCACCAGAAGCCGTTATCGAATCGTTGGATGTCGAACATCTTTACCAAATTCCATTGAATTTGCAGGCTCAAGGTATGGATCAAATTGTCTGTGACCATTTGAAACTAGACGCACCAGTAGCGGATATGACAGAGTGGTCAGCTATGGTGGACAAGGTCATGAACCTCAAGAAACAAGTCAAGATTTCCCTTGTCGGTAAGTATGTGGAGTTGCAAGATGCCTACATTTCTGTGGTTGAAGCCTTGAAACACTCTGGTTATGCCAACGACGCAGAAGTTAAAATCAATTGGATCAATGCCAATGATGTGACAGCAGAGAATGTGGCGGAACTCTTGTCTGATGCGGACGGAATCATCGTACCAGGTGGTTTTGGCCAACGTGGTACGGAAGGGAAAATCCAAGCCATTCGCTATGCGCGTGAAAATGATGTTCCAATGTTAGGTGTCTGCTTGGGAATGCAGTTGACATGTATCGAGTTTGCTCGTCACGTTTTGGGTCTTGAAGGTGCCAATTCTGCAGAGCTTGCACCAGAAACAAAATACCCTATCATTGATATCATGCGTGATCAGATTGATGTTGAGGATATGGGTGGAACCCTTCGTTTGGGACTTTATCCATCTAAGTTGAAACGTGGCTCTAAGGCTGCGGCTGCTTATCACAATCAAGAAGTGGTGCAACGTCGTCACCGTCACCGTTATGAGTTTAACAACGCCTTCCGTGAGCAGTTTGAGGCAGCAGGATTTGTCTTCTCAGGAGTTTCTCCAGACAATCGTTTGGTCGAAATTGTGGAAATTCCAGAAAATAAATTCTTTGTAGCTTGTCAGTATCACCCTGAACTTTCAAGCCGTCCAAATCGCCCAGAAGAACTCTACACTGCCTTTGTCACTGCAGCAGTTGAGAACAGTAATTAGCAAAATCAGAACCTTTGAGAAGAATCTCAGAGGTTTTTTGCTTGCATATTTAGGATAATATTTGCAATTTAAAAATATAGTGATATAATTAACATGAAAAATCCTAAGGAGGATCTACGATGAAAAAAATCACATTATTTGGTTTGTCTCTAGCTGGTCTAGCTTTACTGGCTTTTCCACATTCAGGGCAGGCATTTGAGCTTAAAGAAGAATGGGTTGTTAAGTGTGGAGTACAGTATCAAGATGGCAAGATTTTTCGATTCAACAATGGTCATGAAGTGGATATCAAAGTCTTGGATTTGCCAAAAACCGAGAAAATCGAGTGGACAGTTAGTCTCAATGGTCAAGATCAGACTGTCAATTTTCTAGGTCAAGAAAAGGACAAGTCTATGATTGGTATAGAAGGGCGTTACCTGAATTTCTATGTTCCATATGGCTATAGAGGAGATATCAAGGTAGAGGCCAAGAGCGGAAACGAAGTGAAGACTTGGTCAACGAAAGTTGTGGATGATATTCATAATGATAGTGGAAAGAGAGGCTACTACCGTATTGAAAAATCAAATGATCAATACACTTACCTCGATGCTAAATGGGATTATCAAACCAAGACTTACACTGCAACCCTACCAGAGACTGTCAATGGTCAAAAAGTCTTTGCTTGGGCAGACTATGGCAATGGCGAGTTGAAACTTGAAAAACTAAAGTCTATCAGTCATAAATATGATGGAGGATCTTTCAAAGAACTTTATCCGATTGTAAAAGCAGAAAGCTGGCTAAAATCAAACCAAAACTGGTACTATCAAAAACAAGGTCAATTAGTGCAGAAGGATTGGGTTTATGACAAGGGAACTTGGTACTTTATGAATGATAAAGGAGTCATGTTCAATCAAACTTGGCTTTATCAAGGTAGCAACTGGTATGCCTTTAAATCATCAGGAGCTATGATTGCTAGTGACTGGCTTTACGACCAAGGCAAGTGGTACTATTTATCAACTTCAGGAGCCATGAAAGCAAGCACTTGGGTTTATGACAAGGGAGAATGGTATTATGTAAGTTCTTCTGGTGCCATGATTGCGAATGATTGGGTCAAAGACAATGGTAAGTGGTATTATCTGTCTTCATCAGGTAAGATGCTTCGCAATACCTACACGCCTGATGGTTACTACGTTGGCAACTCAGGTGCCTGGCAATAAGAATAATACTCTTCGAAAATCTCTTCAAACCAAGTCAGCTTCATCTACAACCTCAAAACAGTGCTTTGAGCTGACTTCGTCAGTTCTATCTACAACCTCAAAGCAGTGCTTTGAGCAACCTGCGGCTAGCTTCCTAGTTTGCTCTTTGATTTTCATTGAGTATAAGAAGTCCTTTTCCTTAAAGGAAGAGGCTTTTTACTTACTTTTCTGCTGCTTCCTCATTTGTCCTAAAGCCTTTTTTGTGTTAAAATGAATGGTATGAAAGCTAAAAAAATGTGGATGACAGGTCTGGCTCTGCTTGGTATTGGGAGCCTTGCCCTTGCTACGAAAAAAGTTGCAGATGACCATAAGCTCATGAAGACTCAGGAAGAGTTGACAGCGATTGTGCGAGACCATTTTTCAGATATGGGGGAAATTGCGACCCTCTATGTTCAAGTCTATGAAAGCAGTCTAGAGAGCTTGGTTGGTGGCGTCATTTTTGAGGATGGCCGTCATTATACCTTTGTCTATGAAAATGAAGACCTAGTCTATGAGGAGGAAGTCTTATGATACAACCAGCAAGTTTAGAAGAATTAGCATCTTTAGTAGAAAAAGATGGCAAGAAGGTTTTCCTTTTTGTGGCGGACTGGTGTGGCGATTGCCGTTATATCTATCCTGCCTTGCCAGAGATTGAGAAAACTAATCCAGAGTTTACCTTTATTCGAGTGGACCGAGACCAGTATATGGATTTAGCTAAACTCTGGGATGTTTACGGAATCCCTAGCCTTGTTGTTCTAGAAAAGGACAAGGAAATCGGTCGTTTTGTCAATCGCGACCGTAAAAGCAAGCAACAAATTAATGACTTTTTAGCAGGACTGAAATAGGAGAAAAAGGAAACAATGATTTTTACATATAACAAAGAACATGTCGGCGATGTCCTTATGGTCATCGTGAAAAATAGCGGAGATGCTAAACTGGATGTGGAACGCAAAGGCAAGGTAGCCCGAGTTTTCCTCAAAGAAAATGGAGAAACAGTGGCTTGGAATATTTTCGAAGTTTCAAGTTTGTTTGAAATTGCAGAGCGCGGTCAAGTATTTTTGACAGATGAGCAAGTCGCTCGTTTGAACCAAGAATTACAAACGGAAGGTTTTAAAGAAGAAATTATCAATGACAAAGAGCCTAAGTTTGTTGTTGGTGAAATTGTCGAGATGGTAGCTCATCCAGATAGTGACCACCTCAACATCTGCCAAGTTGCAGTCGCAAGTGACAAGACAGTGCAAATCGTTGCAGGGGCTCCTAATGCGCGTGTGGGGTTGAAAACCATTGTGGCTCTTCCTGGAGCTATGATGCCCAAAGGCAATCTTATTTTCCCAGGTGAGCTTCGTGGCGAAAAGAGTTTTGGCATGATGTGTAGCCCTCGTGAATTGCATTTGCCAAATGCTCCGCAAAAACGTGGTATTATTGAATTATCAGAAGACCAAGTTGCCGGAACTCCATTTGATCCAGCTAAGCACTGGACTGCCTAAGAAGTTGTTAGTATCTGATAGACCAGCTAGAAGGAAATAAGATGGCAAAAAATGTTGTGATTACAGGAGCGACATCAGGAATTGGTGAAGCGATTGCGCGTGCTTATCTGGAGCAGGGTGAGAATGTCGTTCTAACTGGACGACGGATAGACAGACTAGAAACCCTCAAGTCGGAGTTTGCAGAGACCTTCCCAAATCAAACAGTTTGGGCTTTTCCGCTAGATGTCACGGATATGAACATGGTAAAGGCTGTCTGCTCTGATATTCTAGAAACGATAGGTCAGATTGACATCCTAGTCAATAACGCAGGTTTGGCTCTTGGCTTGGCTCCATATCAAAACTATGAAGAGTTGGATATATTGACCATGCTGGATACCAATGTCAAGGGCTTGATGGCAGTCACTCGCTGCTTCTTGCCAGCAATGGTAAAAGCCAATCAAGGACATATCATCAATATGGGGTCAACCGCAGGAATCTACGCCTATGCGGGTGCCGCTGTTTACTCAGCTACCAAGGCAGCAGTTAAGACCTTTTCAGATGGTCTGCGAATTGATACCATCTCAACGGATATCAAGGTGACGACCATTCAGCCTGGAATTGTCGAAACAGATTTTTCTACAGTGCGTTTTCACGGTGATAAAGAGCGGGCTGCGTCCGTTTACCAAGGAATAGAAGCCTTGCAAGCTCAGGATATTGCAGACACAGTAGTCTATGTGACCGGTCAACCTCGTCGTGTTCAGATTACAGATATGACCATAATGGCCAATCAACAGGCGACAGGTTTCATGGTTCATAAAAACTAAAAAATTTTCTCGAAAAGTTACAAATTTCTGTAACTTTTTTTGATTTCCTACGAATAGATAAGTAGGAGGAAGAAAATATGTATAATAAAGTTATCTTAATCGGACGCTTGACGTCTACACCAGAATTGCACAAAACCAACAATGACAAGTCAGTAGCTCGAGCGACTATTGCAGTCAACCGTCGTTACAAAGACCAAAACGGTGAACGTGAAGCTGATTTTGTCAATATGGTCCTATGGGGCAGACTAGCCGAAACTTTGGCAAGCTACGCAACAAAAGGAAGTCTCATTTCAGTGGATGGAGAACTTCGTACCCGTCGTTTTGAGAAAAATGGCCAGATGAACTACGTGACAGAAGTACTTGTCACAGGATTTCAACTATTGGAAAGTCGTGCTCAACGTGCCATTCGTGAAAATAATGCAGGCCAAGATTTGGCAGATTTGGTCCTGGAAGAGGAAGAATTACCATTTTAAACATTGAAAAGTCTGAGTTGTTCTCAGGCTTTTTATCTTGAGAAAGTCAGACTTTTTTCTTGACTATTTCTGACCAAGTGATACAATAGAACTATGAATTAGCACTCATGTATAAAGAGTGCTAATAATATGTAGTTCATCATGGAGGAAATCAGATGTTGAAACCATTAGGGGACCGTGTGGTCTTAAAAGTAGAAGAAAAAGAACAAACTGTTGGAGGCTTTGTTCTTGCAGGTTCAGCCCAAGAAAAAACCAAAACAGCCCAAGTTGTGGCTACTGGACAAGGTGTTCGTACCTTGAACGGTGATTTGGTTGCTCCAAGTGTTAAAGCTGGAGACCGTGTCTTAGTTGAAGCTCACGCAGGTCTCGATGTCAAAGATGGCGATGAAAAGTACATCATCGTAGGCGAAGCTAATATCTTGGCAATCATTGAAGAATAGAAGGAGAAAGTAAGTATGTCAAAAGAAATTAAATTTTCATCAGATGCCCGTTCAGCTATGGTTCGTGGTGTCGATATCCTTGCAGATACTGTTAAAGTAACTTTGGGACCAAAAGGTCGTAATGTTGTGTTGGAAAAATCATTTGGCTCACCCCTCATCACCAATGACGGTGTGACCATTGCCAAAGAAATCGAATTGGAAGATCATTTTGAAAATATGGGTGCCAAATTGGTATCAGAAGTCGCTTCTAAAACCAATGATATCGCAGGTGACGGGACTACAACTGCAACTGTTTTGACCCAAGCAATCGTCCGTGAAGGCATTAAAAACGTCACAGCAGGTGCCAATCCAATCGGCATTCGTCGTGGGATTGAAACAGCAGTTGCTGCAGCAGTTGAAGCCTTGAAAAACAATGCAATCCCTGTTGCTAATAAAGAAGCCATCGCTCAGGTTGCAGCCGTATCTTCTCGTTCTGAAAAAGTTGGTGAGTACATCTCTGAAGCCATGGAAAAAGTTGGTAAAGACGGAGTCATCACTATCGAAGAGTCACGTGGTATGGAAACAGAACTTGAAGTTGTTGAAGGAATGCAGTTTGACCGTGGTTACCTTTCACAGTACATGGTGACAGATAGCGAAAAAATGGTGGCTGATCTTGAAAATCCATACATTTTGATTACTGATAAGAAGATTTCAAATATCCAAGAAATCTTGCCACTTCTAGAAAGCATTCTCCAGAGCAATCGTCCACTCTTGATTATTGCGGATGATGTTGATGGCGAAGCTCTTCCAACTCTTGTCTTGAACAAGATTCGTGGAACCTTCAACGTAGTAGCAGTTAAGGCACCTGGTTTTGGTGACCGTCGCAAAGCCATGCTTGAAGATATCGCCATCTTAACAGGAGGAACAGTTATCACAGAAGACCTAGGTCTTGAATTGAAAGATGCTACAATTGAAGCTCTTGGTCAAGCAGCGAGAGTAACTGTGGACAAAGATAGCACTGTTATCGTAGAAGGTGCTGGAAATCCTGAAGCGATTTCTCACCGTGTTTCAGTTATCAAGTCTCAAATCGAAACCACAACTTCTGAGTTTGACCGTGAAAAATTGCAAGAACGCTTGGCGAAATTGTCAGGTGGTGTAGCAGTCATCAAGGTCGGAGCTGCAACTGAAACTGAGTTGAAAGAAATGAAACTCCGCATTGAAGATGCCCTCAACGCTACTCGTGCAGCTGTTGAAGAAGGAATCGTTGCAGGTGGTGGAACAGCCCTTGTAAATGTTATCCCAGCCGTAGCTGATTTGGAATTGACAGGTGATGAAGCAACAGGACGCAATATTGTTCTTCGTGCCTTGGAAGAACCTGTTCGTCAAATCGCCCACAATGCAGGATTTGAAGGCTCTATCGTTATCGATCGTTTGAAAAATGCTGAAGTTGGTACAGGCTTCAACGCAGCAACTGGCGAGTGGGTCAACATGATTGAAGAGGGAATCATCGACCCAGTTAAAGTGAGCCGTTCAGCCCTACAAAATGCAGCATCTGTAGCCAGCTTGATTTTGACTACGGAAGCAGTCGTAGCCAATAAACCAGAACCAGCAGCCCTAGCTCCAGCAATGGATCCAAGCATGATGGGAGGCATGATGTAAGCTTTCTATAGAAAACAACTTATAAAAAACACAAAAGGAGGGAATGCCTATTCCTCCTTTTTATGATATTCACTTCTAAATTGATTTGAGCTCTCCTAACTTATATGATAAAATAAGACTATAAAAAGGAGAAGAACATGATCGATGTAGAAGAAATTCTGAGCAAGATGAACCCCAATCAGAAGATTAATTATGACCGTGTCATGCAGAAGATGGTACAAGTATGGGAGAAAAATGAGCAACGTCCAACTATTCTCATGCATGTTTGCTGTGCCCCTTGCAGTACCTATACTCTAGAATATTTGACTAAGTATGCAGACGTGACCATTTATTTTGCCAATTCTAATATCCATCCCAAGGCAGAATACCATAAGCGAGCCTATGTTACCAAGAAATTTGTCAGTGATTTTAATGAGCGGACAGGAAATACGGTCCAGTATCTAGAAGCTCCCTACGAACCAAATGAATATCGTAAGTTAGTCAGAGGACTGGAAGAAGAGCCTGAAGGTGGCGACCGTTGTAAGGTTTGCTTTGACTACCGACTGGATAAGACAGCTCAAGTGGCTATGGATTTAGGCTTTGACTACTTCGGTTCGGCTTTAACCATCAGTCCTCATAAGAATTCTCAAACCATCAACAGCATCGGAATCGACGTGCAAAAAATTTATACCACCCACTATCTTCCCAGCGATTTCAAGAAAAATCAAGGCTACAAACGTTCAGTAGAGATGTGTGAGGAGTATGATATCTATCGTCAATGTTATTGTGGATGCGTCTATGCAGCCCAAGCCCAGAATATTGACCTGGTTCAGGTTAAGAAAGATGCTACAGCTTTCTTGCTGGATAAGGATGTTGAAAAAGACTATTCCCACATCAAATTTACTGTTACGAAATTAGATATATAGAAATCACCCCAGCTGTAAAGCTGGGTTTTTAAAATAAAAAAACCGGGGTCTTAACCCCAGTTTGACAACTTTACCGATTCTTTAGTTCTACATAGCGCTTGTACCAAATGTTTACATAGGCTTCTGAGAAAGGACCTCGTCCATTGTTAATCCAATCAACAAGAATTTTAACATGTTCTTTTAAAATGTAGTCCAAGTCATCAGAATAATTCATTTTGCGTTTGTGACGCTCATACTCCTCAACGTCCAAGAGACGTTTTTCCCCATCTGTAAAAATTTTAACATCCAAATCGTAATCAATATACTTCAGTGCTTCTTCATCCAGATAGTAGGGGCTAGCCATATTGCAATAGTAGGAAATTCCATTATCGCGAATCATGGCAATGATATTAAACCAATATTTCTTGTGAAAGTAAACAATAGCCGGTTCTCGAGTGACCCAACGACGACCATCACTTTCGGTAACCAGTGTATGATCGTTGACACCAATAATGGCGTTTTCTGTTGTTTTTAGTACCATGGTGTCCCGCCAAGTTCGGTGGAGACTCCCATCATGCTTATAACTTTGAATTGTAATAAAGTCGCCTTCTTTTGGAAGTTTCATAACTAACCAACTTTCTACAATTTATAAGTTTATCGTTTACTATTGTACCATAAAATTACCTAAAATCTGTGAATTTTACATGAAAATATTAAAGATATTCTCTGAGAGCGCTTGCTATATCCGAAAAATCGTAGCCTTTTCGTGCTAAAACTTGAGTTAAACGTTGTTTAAGTTCGTATCCTTCATATTTTCGGGCATACTTGGCATATTGATTATCAAGTTCCTTGAAGATGAGTTCCTGAGTCGTTTCTTGGTCAACTTGACTATCCAACTGGTCAAAGGCACTTTTAGCATCAGAATAGGAAAACCCCTTGTTGGTCAGATTTTGGATTATCTTATCCTGCAAAGCACGAGCTGGAAGTTTTCCTTCATATTTTTTCAATAGTTTATTAGCTACGCGTTGAGCAACTTCAGAAAAATCAAATTCTTTCAAGTTCTCTTCTATAGTAGATTTTGAAATTCCCTTTTGTGTTAGTTTCTGAGTCAGTACATAAGGCCCCTTGTCTCCTGAAAGTTGATTGGCATTGATGATAGCATAAGCGTACTGACCATCATTAATCCACTTATCTTCTTTAAGATTAGCAATGACTTGAGAAACGATGTTTTCATCAATATCGTATTTTTTTAGATATTCTCTAACCTCTTTTTCAGTGCGTGCTTTAAAGGATAGGTGGTAGAGAGCTAGATTCTTACCGTAAGAAAATTGGGCAAAGTCCTGAATCTCTTTCAATTCTTCTTCGCTTATCACCTTATCTCTTGATAACATAAAGCGAACAATAGTATCTTCAGTAATGTAGCATTTGTCGTCATTATCAAGCTCCATCAGATAGAGTCTTTTTTTCTTTTCAAGTTTTGTGATTTTCATAGTTCTATTATAACTCAAAATGTGATAAGATAGGGGTATGAATCTGAAAGTAAAACAAAAAATACCATTAAAAATCAAGCGCATGGGAATTAATGGTGAGGGAATCGGCTTTTATCAAAAAACATTAGTCTTTGTGCCTGGTGCTCTCAAAGGTGAAGATATCTATTGTCAGATTACTTCTATTAAACGTAACTTTGTAGAGGCAAAATTACTGAAGGTCAACAAGAAGTCTAAATTCCGTGTTGTGCCAGCATGTACTATTTACAATGAGTGCGGAGGCTGCCAAATCATGCACCTGCATTATGATAAGCAACTGGAGTTCAAGACGGACTTGCTTCATCAAGCACTGAAAAAATTTGCCCCTGCAGGATATGAAAATTATGAAATACGTCCGACGATTGGTATGCAGGAACCAAAGTACTACCGTGCTAAGTTACAATTTCAGACTCGAAAATTTAAGAATCAGGTCAAGGCGGGCTTATATGTACAAAACTCTCATTATTTAGTAGAGTTGAAAGACTGCCTGGTACAAGACAAGGAAACCCAAGTGATTGCTAATCGTCTAGCGGAATTACTTACTTTTCACCAAATTCCAATCACAGATGAGAGAAAAATTCTAGGTGTTAGAACTATAATGGTTCGACGAGCAAGAAAGACTGGACAGGTTCAGATTATTATTGTTACAAATCGTCAGCTTAATTTAACCCAACTAGTAAAAGACTTAGTTAAAGATTTTCCAGAAGTTGTGACAGTAGCTGTTAATACAAATACAGCTAAAACCAGTGAGATTTATGGTGAAAAGACAGAGATTATCTGGGGACAAGAGAGTATTCAAGAAGGTGTACTCGATTATGAATTTTCACTATCTCCTCGAGCTTTCTATCAACTAAATCCTGAACAAACAGAAGTTCTTTATAACGAGGCGGTAAAAGCCTTGGATGTTAATAAAGAAGACCATTTGATTGACGCTTATTGTGGAGTGGGAACGATTGGATTTGCCTTTGCAAAGAAAGTAAAGACACTTAGAGGAATGGATATTATCCCAGAAGCTATTGAAGATGCCAAGCGAAATGCGAAAAGAATGGGATTTGACAATACTCATTATGAAGCTGGAACGGCAGAAGAGATTATTCCTCGTTGGTACAAGGAAGGCTACCGAGCAGATGCTCTGATTGTGGACCCACCACGTACAGGTCTGGATGATAAGTTATTAGATACTATTCTTACTTATGTGCCAGAAAAAATGGTTTATATTTCTTGTAATGTTTCGACCTTGGCTCGTGATTTGGTACGCTTAGTAGAAGTCTATGATCTTCATTATATCCAGTCGGTCGATATGTTCCCACATACAGCTCGAACTGAAGCTGTTGTAAAATTAATAAAAAAAGTTTAAAAAAGTAGTTGACAAAAAATAAAAAGTCGGTATAATAGTAAGAGTTGAAAACAACAACTCTGGTCCGTTGGTCAAGGGGTTAAGACACCGCCTTTTCACGGCGGTAACACGGGTTCGAATCCCGTACGGACTATGGTATGTTGCGGTTGAAACACTTGATGAAAAAAGTTTTAAAAAAATTTCAAAAAAGTGTTGACAAGCGAAAGCGACTGTGATATACTAATATAGTTGTCACTTGAGAGAAGCGAGTGACAAAGACCTTTGAAAACTGAACAAGACGAACCAATGTGCAGGGCGCTACAACTAAGGTTGTAGTACTGAACAATGAAAAAAACAATAAATCTGTCAGTGACAGAAATGAGTGAGAACTCAAACTTTTAATGAGAGTTTGATCCTGGCTCAGGACGAACGCTGGCGGCGTGCCTAATACATGCAAGTAGAACGCTGAAGGAGGAGCTTGCTTCTCTGGATGAGTTGCGAACGGGTGAGTAACGCGTAGGTAACCTGCCTGGTAGCGGGGGATAACTATTGGAAACGATAGCTAATACCGCATAACAGTAGATGTTGCATGACATTTGCTTAAAAGGTGCAATTGCATCACTACCAGATGGACCTGCGTTGTATTAGCTAGTTGGTGGGGTAACGGCTCACCAAGGCGACGATACATAGCCGACCTGAGAGGGTGATCGGCCACACTGGGACTGAGACACGGCCCAGACTCCTACGGGAGGCAGCAGTAGGGAATCTTCGGCAATGGACGGAAGTCTGACCGAGCAACGCCGCGTGAGTGAAGAAGGTTTTCGGATCGTAAAGCTCTGTTGTAAGAGAAGAACGAGTGTGAGAGTGGAAAGTTCACACTGTGACGGTATCTTACCAGAAAGGGACGGCTAACTACGTGCCAGCAGCCGCGGTAATACGTAGGTCCCGAGCGTTGTCCGGATTTATTGGGCGTAAAGCGAGCGCAGGCGGTTAGATAAGTCTGAAGTTAAAGGCTGTGGCTTAACCATAGTACGCTTTGGAAACTGTTTAACTTGAGTGCAAGAGGGGAGAGTGGAATTCCATGTGTAGCGGTGAAATGCGTAGATATATGGAGGAACACCGGTGGCGAAAGCGGCTCTCTGGCTTGTAACTGACGCTGAGGCTCGAAAGCGTGGGGAGCAAACAGGATTAGATACCCTGGTAGTCCACGCCGTAAACGATGAGTGCTAGGTGTTAGACCCTTTCCGGGGTTTAGTGCCGCAGCTAACGCATTAAGCACTCCGCCTGGGGAGTACGACCGCAAGGTTGAAACTCAAAGGAATTGACGGGGGCCCGCACAAGCGGTGGAGCATGTGGTTTAATTCGAAGCAACGCGAAGAACCTTACCAGGTCTTGACATCCCTCTGACCTCTCTAGAGATAGAGATTTCCTTCGGGACAGAGGTGACAGGTGGTGCATGGTTGTCGTCAGCTCGTGTCGTGAGATGTTGGGTTAAGTCCCGCAACGAGCGCAACCCCTATTGTTAGTTGCCATCATTCAGTTGGGCACTCTAGCGAGACTGCCGGTAATAAACCGGAGGAAGGTGGGGATGACGTCAAATCATCATGCCCCTTATGACCTGGGCTACACACGTGCTACAATGGCTGGTACAACGAGTCGCAAGCCGGTGACGGCAAGCTAATCTCTTAAAGCCAGTCTCAGTTCGGATTGTAGGCTGCAACTCGCCTACATGAAGTCGGAATCGCTAGTAATCGCGGATCAGCACGCCGCGGTGAATACGTTCCCGGGCCTTGTACACACCGCCCGTCACACCACGAGAGTTTGTAACACCCGAAGTCGGTGAGGTAACCGTAAGGAGCCAGCCGCCTAAGGTGGGATAGATGATTGGGGTGAAGTCGTAACAAGGTAGCCGTATCGGAAGGTGCGGCTGGATCACCTCCTTTCTAAGGATAAGGAACTGCGCATTGGTCTTGTTTAGTCTTGAGAGGTCTTGTGGGGCCTTAGCTCAGCTGGGAGAGCGCCTGCTTTGCACGCAGGAGGTCAGCGGTTCGATCCCGCTAGGCTCCATTGGTGAGAGATCACCAAGTAATGCACATTGAAAATTGAATATCTATATCAAATAGTAACAAGAAAATAAACCGAAAACGCTGTAGTATTAATAAGAGTTTATGACTGAAAGGTCAAAAAATAAGGTTAAGTTAATAAGGGCGCACGGTGGATGCCTTGGCACTAGGAGCCGAAGAAGGACGTGACAAACGACGATATGCCTTGGGTAGCTGTAAGTAAGCGATGATCCAGGGATTTCCGAATGGGGGAACCCAACAGGTACTACCTGTTACCCGCATCTGTTAAGGATGTGAGGAGGAAGACGCAGTGAACTGAAACATCTAAGTAGCTGCAGGAAGAGAAAGCAAAAGCGATTGCCTTAGTAGCGGCGAGCGAAACGGCAGGAGGGCAAACCGAAGAGTTTACTCTTCGGGGTTGTAGGACTGCAATGTGGACTCAAAGATTATAGAAGAATGATTTGGGAAGATCAGCCAAAGAGAGTAATAGCCTCGTATTTAAAATAGTCTTTGTACCTAGCAGTATCCTGAGTACGGCGGGACACGCGAAATCCCGTCGGAATCTGGGAGGACCATCTCCCAACCCTAAATACTCCCTAGTGACCGATAGTGAACCAGTACCGTGAGGGAAAGGTGAAAAGCACCCCGGGAGGGGAGTGAAATAGAACCTGAAACCGTGTGCCTACAACAAGTTCGAGCCCGTTAATGGGTGAGAGCGTGCCTTTTGTAGAATGAACCGGCGAGTTACGTTATGATGCGAGGTTAAGTTGAAGAGACGGAGCCGTAGGGAAACCGAGTCTGAACAGGGCGAATTAGTATCATGACGTAGACCCGAAACCATGTGACCTACCCATGAGCAGGTTGAAGGTGCGGTAAGACGCACTGGAGGACCGAACCAGGGCACGTTGAAAAGTGCTTGGATGACTTGTGGGTAGCGGAGAAATTCCAAACGAACTTGGAGATAGCTGGTTCTCTCCGAAATAGCTTTAGGGCTAGCGTCGACATTAAGATTCTTGGAGGTAGAGCACTGTTTGGGTGAGGGGTCCATCCCGGATTACCAATCTCAGATAAACTCCGAATGCCAATGAATTATGGTCGGCAGTCAGACTGCGAGTGCTAAGATCCGTAGTCGAAAGGGAAACAGCCCAGACCACCAGCTAAGGTCCCAAAATAATTGTTAAGTGGAAAAGGATGTGGGGTTGCACAGACAACTAGGATGTTAGCTTAGAAGCAGCTATTCATTCAAAGAGTGCGTAATAGCTCACTAGTCGAGTGACCCTGCGCCGAAAATGTACCGGGGCTAAAACAATTTACCGAAGCTGTGGATACCTTTATAGGTATGGTAGGAGAGCGTTCTATGTGTGAAGAAGGTGTACCGTGAGGAGTGCTGGAACGCATAGAAGTGAGAATGCCGGTATGAGTAGCGAAAGACAGGTGAGAATCCTGTCCACCGTAAGACTAAGGTTTCCAGGGGAAGGCTCGTCCGCCCTGGGTTAGTCGGGACCTAAGGAGAGACCGAAAGGTGTATCCGATGGACAACAGGTTGATATTCCTGTACTAGAGTATGTAGTGATGGAGGGACGCAGTAGGCTAACTAAAGCAGACGATTGGAAGTGTCTGTCTAAGCAGTGAGGTGTGATATGAGTCAAATGCTTATATCTGTAACATTGAGCTGTGATGGGGAGCGAAGTTTAGTAGCGAAGTTAGTGACGTCACACTGCCAAGAAAAGCTTCTAGCGTTTAAACATACTCTACCCGTACCGCAAACCGACACAGGTAGTCGAGGCGAGTAGCCTCAGGTGAGCGAGAGAACTCTCGTTAAGGAACTCGGCAAAATGACCCCGTAACTTCGGGAGAAGGGGTGCTGACTTTAAGTCAGCCGCAGTGAATAGGCCCAAGCAACTGTTTATCAAAAACACAGCTCTCTGCTAAATCGTAAGATGATGTATAGGGGGTGACGCCTGCCCGGTGCTGGAAGGTTAAGAGGAGTGCTTAGCGCAAGCGAAGGTATGAATTGAAGCCCCAGTAAACGGCGGCCGTAACTATAACGGTCCTAAGGTAGCGAAATTCCTTGTCGGGTAAGTTCCGACCCGCACGAAAGGCGTAATGATTTGGGCACTGTCTCAACGAGAGACTCGGTGAAATTTTAGTACCTGTGAAGATGCAGGTTACCCGCGACAGGACGGAAAGACCCCATGGAGCTTTACTGCAGTTTGATATTGAGTGTCTGTACCACATGTACAGGATAGGTAGGAGTCTAAGAGATCGGGACGCCAGTTTCGAAGGAGACGTTGTTGGGATACTACCCTTGTGTTATGGCCACTCTAACCCGGATAGGTGATCCCTATCGGAGACAGTGTCTGACGGGCAGTTTGACTGGGGCGGTCGCCTCCTAAAAGGTAACGGAGGCGCCCAAAGGTTCCCTCAGAATGGTTGGAAATCATTCGCAGAGTGTAAAGGTATAAGGGAGCTTGACTGCGAGAGCTACAACTCGAGCAGGGACGAAAGTCGGGCTTAGTGATCCGGTGGTTCCGTATGGAAGGGCCATCGCTCAACGGATAAAAGCTACCCTGGGGATAACAGGCTTATCTCCCCCAAGAGTTCACATCGACGGGGAGGTTTGGCACCTCGATGTCGGCTCGTCGCATCCTGGGGCTGTAGTCGGTCCCAAGGGTTGGGCTGTTCGCCCATTAAAGCGGCACGCGAGCTGGGTTCAGAACGTCGTGAGACAGTTCGGTCCCTATCCGTCGCGGGCGTAGGAAATTTGAGAGGATCTGCTCCTAGTACGAGAGGACCAGAGTGGACTTACCGCTGGTGTACCAGTTGTCTTGCCAAAGGCATCGCTGGGTAGCTATGTAGGGAAGGGATAAACGCTGAAAGCATCTAAGTGTGAAACCCACCTCAAGATGAGATTTCCCATGATTTTATATCAGTAAGAGCCCTGAGAGATGATCAGGTAGATAGGTTAGAAGTGGAAGTGTGGCGACACATGTAGCGGACTAATACTAATAGCTCGAGGACTTATCCAAAGTAACTGAGAATATGAAAGCGAGAGGTTTTCTTGGTTTGAATAGATATTCAATTTTGAGTAGGTATTACTCAGAGTTAAGTGACGATAGCCTAGGAGATACACCTGTACCCATGCCGAACACAGAAGTTAAGCCCTAGAACGCCGGAAGTAGTTGGGGGTTGCCCCCTGTGAGATATGGAAGTCGCTTAGCTCTAGGGAGTTTAGCTCAGCTGGGAGAGCATCTGCCTTACAAGCAGAGGGTCAGCGGTTCGATCCCGTTAACTCCCAAAGGTCCCGTAGTGTAGCGGTTATCACGTCGCCCTGTCACGGCGAAGATCGCGGGTTCGATTCCCGTCGGGACCGTTAGAATAACGTAAGTTATTTTAGACTCGTTAGCTCAGTTGGTAGAGCAATTGACTTTTAATCAATGGGTCACTGGTTCGAGCCCAGTACGGGTCATATCTGCGGGTTTGGCGGAATTGGCAGACGCACCAGATTTAGGATCTGGCGCTTAACGGCGTGGGGGTTCAAGTCCCTTAACCCGCATTAAGATATAATAAATGAGCCGGCTTAGCTCAGTTGGTAGAGCATCTGATTTGTAATCAGAGGGTCGCGTGTTCAAGTCATGTAGCCGGCATTTTTAGATAGAAGAAAACAGTGCGAACGTAGTTCAGTGGTAGAACACCACCTTGCCAAGGTGGGGGTCGCGGGTTCGAATCCCGTCGTTCGCTTAGAGAGGCCGGGGTGGCGGAACTGGCAGACGCACAGGACTTAAAATCCTGCGATTGGTAACGATCGTACCGGTTCGATTCCGGTCCTCGGCATAATATAGAGCACCCTTAGCTCAACTGGATAGAGTACCTGACTACGAATCAGGCGGTTAGAGGTTCGACTCCTCTAGGGTGCATTTTTCTATTTAACTCGGGAAGTAGCTCAGCTTGGTAGAGTACTTGGTTTGGGACCAAGGTGTCGCAGGTTCGAATCCTGTCTTCCCGATATATGGCGGTGTAGCTCAGCTGGCTAGAGCGTCCGGTTCATACCCGGGAGGTCGGGGGTTCGATCCCCTTCGCCGCTATAATGATCTTGTTGGACCTTTAGCTCAGCTGGTTAGAGCTCTCGGCTCATAACCGAGTGGTCGTAGGTTCAAGTCCTACAAGGTCCATTTGAATATTATGGAGGATTACCCAAGTCCGGCTGAAGGGAACGGTCTTGAAAACCGTCAGGCGTGTAAAAGCGTGCGTGGGTTCGAATCCCACATCCTCCTTTTGTATTAACGCGGGATGGAGCAGCTCGGTAGCTCGTCGGGCTCATAACCCGAAGGTCGTAGGTTCAAATCCTGCTCCCGCAATAAGGCTCGGTAGCTCAGTTGGTAGAGCAATGGATTGAAGCTCCATGTGTCGGCGGTTCGATTCCGTCTCGCGCCATTTTTACTTATAGTATGTATGCGGGTGTAGTTTAGTGGTAAAACTACAGCCTTCCAAGCTGTTGTCGCGAGTTCGATTCTCGTCACCCGCTTTGAAATTTGTTCAAATTACCAAGTTTTTAACTTGGGCGCGTAGCTCAGGTGGTTAGAGCGCACGCCTGATAAGCGTGAGGTCGGTGGTTCGAGTCCACTCGTGCCCATTAATTGGAGAATTACTCAAGAGGCTGAAGAGGACGGTTTGCTAAATCGTTAGGTCGGGTAACTGGCGCAAGGGTTCGAATCCCTTATTCTCCGTTTTAATGAGGGTTTATAACTCTCTTTTTTTTGTATTTTTAAGAATAGTAGAATAAAAACTTCAGATTTGTAAAACTTAATTGGATTACTTATCTGAAGTTTTTTTGCGCTCTTTGTCAACTGTAGTGGGCTGCAGAAAAGCTAAAATCTTTATATATTGTCGTTTTTATGGTTGTGCTTATTTATTACTACTTCCAACTCTTGAGTGAAATTTCTCCGCTATTGAGCCAGATTTCTTTTCCGTTATCACATTGTACTAAAAGTTTTCCATTTTCAGAGATATCTTTAGCAAGTCCCTTGTAGTCTTTTTTGTCCAGTGTGAAAGCAACTTCTTTTCCAAGCACGAATGACTGTTTTTTATATAGGTATAATAACTCATCTGCTGGTGTTTCGAAGAAAGCACGCCAGATTTCTATGATTAATTCATTCCTTGTTATTGGAGCTGTAGTTTTAAATAAGCTAGCAGCTTTTTCTTTTAATTCTTGTGGGAAATCATTAATAGTAAAGTTGATTCCTACTCCAATAATGATATCTGTGACTAAGCCTGTTTCTACAGAGGTCATTGCTTCAGTGAGAATTCCTCCAATTTTATGATTGTTTAGGTAGATATCATTGACCCATTTTATGTCGACATCTATTAAAGTTAGGTTCTTAATGGCTTTGTAGACAGCTCCGGCTACAAGTAGTGTGTAGGAGGGTAATTTGTCGTAGGGGAGATTTGGTTTAAGATGGAGCGTCATATAAATGCCACCTTGTGGTGAGTAGAAAGAACGTTGAAATCGACCTCGACCTGCTGTTTGATAGGAAGCTATATAGAGGGTGTTTGCTTCATTCCCTAAATCAATTGCTTCTTTTGCATCGAGTTGTGTTGATCTTGTTTCGGGTTTAAAGCTGACTTTAATTGGAAGATTTTCTTCTAGAATCTCTGGAAGAATAAGGTCTCCATTCACCAGTTTATAGCCTTTGTTTTTGATACTATCAATTTCAATGCCTTCTTGTTCTAGCCGCTTGATGGCTTTCCAAATTGATGTTCGGCTGAGGGATAGTTCTTCTGCGATTTTTTCTCCGCTGATATAATCGGTTTCTTTTGCTAGAATTTGGTAGACAGCTTGGTAGGATTTCATAGTGTTTCCTTTCTTTAGGAATTGTAAATGATTTAAATATAGTTTGGATAGTTCCTTCTAATCTTTATTTTATTACTACTATTTTAACATATGCCTAGTATTTTCGGCACGATTTTTTGGAGTGAATCTAGTCATTAAGCTTGAGTTGTGAAATCTCAGTATTTTTGCTCACTTTTTTACCTAGGGAAACGTTTCCTTTGTTTTCAAATTGCTAAAAAAGTGGTACAATAAAGGGTAGCTTACTATTATCTGAATCAATTGATTTGGAGAGAAAGGATTCATTTTGAAATCAATAGGCTTTATTGAAAAGCTGAAAGGGTTGTCTAGTAAAGAGCTGATTTTATTGGGGATTATCCTGAGTATCTTTTTACCCTTTTATCTTTTTGTAGTTGTATTCTGTTTATATATTATCAGTTTAATTTTCACAGGAGACATGAAAAGTATTCTTCAGAAAATGGGGGAGCATCCGATGCTGCTTCTTTTTCTTGGCTATAGTACTGTTATATCCGTTTTTGCACAAAATTGGATGGGTCTTGTGGCTTCGGTAGGAATTTTTCTATTTACTGTTTTCTTTTTGCACTATCAGTCGATTTTATCACATAAATTCTTTCGATTGATTTTGCAGCTCGTCTTGTTTGGTAGCGTCTTGTCAGCTGCTTTTGCGAGTTTAGAACATTTCCAAATTGTGAAGAAATTCAACTATGCTTTTCTTTCACCCAATATGCAGGTGTGGCATCAGAATCGTGCAGAAGTGACCTTCTTTAATCCTAATTATTATGGAATTATTTGTTGTTTCTGTATCATGATTGCCTTCTATCTGTTTACAACGACCAAGTTGAATTGGTTGAAAGTATTCTGTGTGATTGCAGGCTTTGTGAATCTCTTTGGATTGAACTTTACTCAAAATCGAACTGCCTTTCCTGCTATTATCGCTGGAGCAATCATCTATCTCTTTACGACCATTAAAAACTGGAAGGCCTTTTGGCTTAGTATTGGGGTCTTTGCGATTGGCTTGAGCTTCCTCTTTTCCAGTGATTTGGGAGTTCGGATGGGGACTTTAGATTCTTCTATGGAAGAACGCATTTCTATCTGGGATGCTGGGATGGCCTTGTTTAAGCAAAATCCTTTTTGGGGTGAGGGGCCATTGACCTATATGCACTCTTATCCTAGAATAAATGCTCCTTATCATGAACATGCTCACAGTCTATATATCGATACGATTCTGAGTTACGGAATTGTGGGGACTATTTTATTAGTTTTGTCTTCTGTTGCTCCTGTTCGCTTGATGATGGATATGAGTCAGGAGTCGGGGAAACGCCCGATTATCGGTCTTTATCTATCTTTTCTTACAGTGGTTGCTGTGCATGGAATCTTTGACTTGGCCCTCTTCTGGATTCAGTCAGGTTTCATTTTCTTGCTAGTTATGTGCAGTATTCCATTGGAGCATCGAACTTTGGTATCAGATATGACGGATTAAGTTTATAAGATTGAAATCTTCTACCTTGAGTAGGAGATTTTTTTACTGGGAAAAATTATTTCCAAATCGAAATAGTTGACAGTTGGAACGATGAGTGTTACAATTGTTTTATTCATTTCGATATGGAAATAAATTGGAGGTGTCATGAAAGATAGTCATTTGGTAGCCCATCATATTCGTTTGTTGAATGGGCGGATTTTTCAAAAGTTACTGAGCCAAGACCCTGAAGCTCTTTATCGGAGTGAACAGGGCAAGATTTTAGCGGTTTTATGGAATAGTGAAACTGGCTGTGCAACTGCGACAGATATTGCGCTTGCGACTGGGCTTGCTAACAATACACTGACGACTATGATAAAAAAGTTAGAGGAGCAAAATCTTGTAACTGTTAGTCCATGTGGAGAAGATAAGCGTAAGAAGTATTTGGTTTTAACAGAGTTGGGGGAGTCTCAGAAAGAAGTGGGGCATCGTGTCAGTCAGAAATTGGATAGGATCTTTTACAAAGGATTTTCAGAGGAAGAAATTCGTCAGTTTGAAGCCTTTCAAGAAAGAATTTTGGCTAATCTGAAAGAGGAGGAAAATGAGGTTTAAAATGGAGCAAATTAGCTGTTTATAAGTAAAGGCCACTTTTGACTTTGTTTTCCAACTCTTAGGACAAGGAAACTATGTGGTTAGCTATGGTCAGAATCGGATTGGTTGCCTTGCCTATGCCCAGTACGATATCTTCCGTCTAGAAAACGGGAAAATTGTGGAGCATTGGGACAATAAGGAAGTCATGCCTAAGGTAGAAGACTTGACCAATCGATGGAAGTTTTAAATTGAGGATACAGAATGATTGAATACAAAAATGTAGCTTTACGTTACACAGAAAAAGATGTTTTGAGAGATGTCAATTTACGAATTGAGAATGGAGAGTTTATGGTTTTAGTTGGTCCATCTGGCTCAGGTAAGACGACCATGATCAAGATGATTAATCGTCTTTTGGAACCAACTGATGGAAATATTTATATGGATGGCAAGCGCATTAAAGATTATGATGAGCGTGAACTTCGTCTTTCTACTGGTTATGTTTTACAGGCCATTGCTCTCTTTCCAAATCTAACGGTCGCGGAAAATATTGCACTGATTCCTGAGATGAAAGGATGGACTAAGGAAGAAATTGCTCAGAAAACAGAAGAGCTTTTGGCTAAGGTTGGCTTGCCAGTAGCTGAGTATGGGCATCGTTTGCCTAGTGAATTATCTGGTGGAGAACAGCAACGGATCGGTATTGTTCGTGCTATGATTGGTCAGCCTAAGATTCTCCTCATGGATGAACCTTTTTCAGCCTTGGATGCTATTTCGAGAAAACAGTTGCAGGTTCTGACTAAAGAATTGCATAAAGAGTTTGGGATGACAACGATTTTTGTGACCCATGATACGGATGAAGCCTTGAAATTGGCAGACCGTATTGCTGTCTTGCAGGATGGGGAGATTCGCCAGGTAGCGAATCCCGAGACCATTTTAAAAGCTCCTGCAACAGAATTTGTAGCAGACTTGTTTGGAGGTAGTGTTCATGACTAATTTAATTGCAACTTTTCAAGATCGTTTTAGTGATTGGTTGACAGCTCTATCTCAACATTTACAGTTGTCACTATTGACCTTGTTGCTGGCCATCTTTATAGCGATTCCCTTGGCTGTTTATCTTCGATATCATGAGAAGTTAGCGGATTGGGTCTTACAGATTGCAGGGATTTTCCAGACCATCCCGTCTCTGGCCTTGTTGGGACTCTTTATCCCCTTGATGGGAATTGGAACCTTGCCAGCTTTGACAGCTCTAGTGATTTATGCGATTTTTCCGATTTTGCAAAATACCATCACTGGGCTGAAGGGAATTGATCCGAGTCTGCAAGAGGCCGGGATTGCCTTTGGGATGACCAGATGGGAACGTCTCAAGAAGTTTGAAATTCCACTTGCTATGCCTGTTATGATGTCTGGGATTCGGACGGCGGCGGTCTTAATTATCGGTACGGCAACCTTGGCTGCCTTGATTGGGGCAGGGGGACTGGGTTCCTTTATCCTTTTGGGAATTGACCGTAATAATGCCAGTCTGATTTTGATTGGGGCACTTTCTTCTGCAGTGCTGGCCATTGCCTTTAACTTCCTACTAAAAGTGATGGAAAAGGCAAAATTGCGGACGATTTTCTCTGGTTTTGCTTTGGTGACAATATTGCTTGGTTTGTCTTATAGCCCAGCTCTCTTGGCTCAAAAAGAGAAAGAAAACTTGGTTATTGCTGGGAAATTGGGACCGGAACCAGAAATTTTGGCCAATATGTATAAACTCCTTATTGAAGAAAATACCAGCATGACTGCTACTGTTAAACCGAATTTTGGGAAAACAAGCTTTCTCTATGAAGCTCTGAAAAAAGGCGATATTGATATTTATCCTGAATTTACTGGTACGGTGACTGAAAGTCTACTTCAACCATCACCGAAAGTTAGTCATGAGCCAGATCAGGTTTATCAGGTGGCGCGTGATGGTATTGCCAAACAGGATCATCTAGCCTATCTCAAACCCATGTCTTATCAAAATACCTATGCTGTAGCTGTTCCGAAAAAGATTGCTCAAGAATATGGCTTGAAGACCATTTCGGACTTGAAAAAAGTGGAAGGGCAGCTAAAGGCAGGCTTTACACTTGAGTTTAATGACCGTGAAGATGGAAATAAGGGCTTGCAGTCAATGTATGGTCTCAATCTCAATGTGGCGACCATGGAACCAGCCCTTCGCTATCAGGCAATTCAGTCAGGCGATATTCAAATCACGGACGCTTATTCGACTGATGCGGAATTGGCACGTTATGATTTACAGGTATTGGAAGATGACAAACAACTCTTCCCACCTTATCAAGGGGCTCCACTAATTAAAGAAGCTCTTCTCAAGAAACATCCAGAGTTGGAAACAGTTCTCAATAAATTGGCTGGTAAAATTACTGAAAGCCAGATGAGCCAGCTCAACTATCAAGTGGGTGTTGAAGGCAAGTCAGCAGAACAAGTAGCCAAGGAGTTTCTACAAGAACAAGGTTTGTTGAAGAAATAGTTTGAAAATGTCAAACTCAACTTTGTTAAACGACCATATAGAAAACTGCTCAGACAATGTTGTCTGGGCTTTTTTGGTGTCAGAATTAATGATTTTCATTTTTAAATGGAAAATAAGAGGAAATTTTTAGGATTTTCTAAAATTTTACTGTAAATACACTTGACTATTCATAAAATAGGTGTATAATGTGTTGTGAACTACTTAACAAATAAAGATTTCCAGCTCATGTCGACTAAGGCTGGAAATCTTGTGTATAGACAGTTCAGTAGATATATAATAGAGCGTTGCGTCCGAAAGTCTATCCAGACACGGCTCTTTAAAAACAAAAGGAGAAGATTATGAAAACAGAACCGATTCATCGTACCAGTATGTGGAAATTTAAGTTAAGTGCTGCCACCATGACTTTGATTCCCGCTGCCGTGGGGATTAACTATGTTGCCAAAGCCTTGGCGGAGGGATTAAAGTTGCCCGTTTGGCTTGGGTCTTTGGGAACCTTTCTTACCAGCATGTTGGCTGGGCCGGTTGCCGGTGCCATTAGTGGTTTCATCAACAACGTGATCTATGGGCTGACCTTATCGCCAATTTCAACCGTGTATGCGATTACCAGCATCGGAATTGGGATTGCTGTCGGAGTTTTGCACGCCAATGGGTGGTTCTCGTCAGCGCGACGAGTATTTGTTTCTGCTATTATTATTGCCATCGTTTCAGCTGTCATTTCAACGCCACTCAACGTCATCTTTTGGGGTGGTCAGACCGGTATCGCTTGGGGTGACTCATTGTTTGCGGTAATGGTCGCCAATCATGTACCAGTGTGGCTGGCCTCATTTACCGATGAGTTTGTCTTGGATATTTTGGATAAAGTCTGCGTGGCCTACCTGTCATTCTTCATCTATCGTCAGCTGCCGAAGCGGATGGTGCACTTCTTTAGCGATGATAAATGATGACTGATAAAACATTAATTTCTGGAGCGCCGTGGGTCAAGCTCAAGTGGTACCAGGTGATCGATCCGATTACTAAGCTCTTGTTCATCTTGGACATGACGTTGTTGAGCTTTGCCAATATGAATTTATTGCTTCAGGCCGGATTAATTCTTGTCGCAACACTGCTATTGTTATTTTCCAAATTGAGTTCTACCACCTTTAAGGCGCTGGGATTCAGCCTGTTTCTGATTTGCACCATGCTGATCATCCAAGGGTTATTTTACAGTCAGAATCAAACTGTGCTGTTTTCTGTGCTTGGGGTGTCGTTCTACAAAGAAGGCCTGATTTACGCCACCACTCTGGGTTGTCGAGTATTGGTGATTATTTTGACCAGTGGCTTTTTTATGGTGACCACGAGTATTTCAGAAAACGCGGCCTATTTGGAACTGTCCGGATTGTCTTATAAAACCGTCTACGTTCTGATGTCGGTGTGTTATATTTTGCCGGAAATGATGCGCAATATGCGGAAAATCCAGCAGGCACAAAAAGTTCGCGGAACCAATCCGCAAAAAACGTTGATTCAGAAATTAAAGTCAGTCCTGCCGGTTCTGATTCCATTGGTGATTAAGACCTTGGATCAATCGATGACGCGGTCGATTTCTCTCCAACTGAGAGGTTTTGATAATCTCAACCGGACTGTCAGAACCTCCCAGCGCGTGTATCGCCTGTCGCGGACGCTGCACATTGGTCTGACTGGATTGGCAATTTTATTGATTGGGTGGAAGATATGGACGAAGATAAACGGATTGTAATTGAAAATTTGACCACCCGTTATCCGGGTACTGAGCAACCACAACTGCGTCAGATTAACGCGGAGGTTCATACCGGCCAGGTGGTTGGGATTATCGGGAATAGCCACTCCGGCAAATCGACTTTGTGCCGTGTACTGGCAGGGGTCATTCCCAAAATTGTGTCTGCTGAGATTGAGGGCGACTGGCACATGTTTGGCCAGCGAGTGTCCGACAATTGGCCCGTTTATAATGCCATGAATGGAGTTGTACTGCAAAATCCAGCTGGCCAACTAAGCGGGTTGGCAGACACGGTTGCCGATGAAATCGCCTTTGACTTGATTAATCAGGGAATGGCTGAAGGACTGATTCAAAAACGGGTTGAAGAAGTTGCCACGCAAATGGGGTTGATTGAACAGCTGAATTTGCGTCCCGAGAGCCTTTCCGGTGGTCAGATCCAGCGGTTGGCAATTGCCACGGCGATTGTGGCTAATCCGGCTGTTTTGATTATGGATGATCCGACCAGTGAGATGGATCCCCTTGGCCGCCGGCAATTTTTCCAATGGCTGGCCCAAGTCAAAGAGACGACTGTCTTCATTGTCACCAGTGAAATTGACGATTTGTGCGAAGTCGCCGACGTTGTGTGGGTGCTGCACGAGGGTCAAATGGTAGCCCAGGGCAGGCCGGGTGAGGTGTTTAATCATTTGGTAGCTGACTGGCAGATTCCAGCCCCGACAATCCAGCAACTTGCTCAAAAAATGGATTGGCACTTGGCTGATGGCCGGTATCCGGTGAATTACGCTGATCTGAAGGAGGTTCGTTATGTCCACAATTGAACTGAGCCACTTGACGTTCACTTATCCGGAACGGTCCTTTAGCTTGGATGTTGAAGACAAACACTTCACCGATCCGATGGTGGCGATTGTCGGTCAAAATGGTGCCGGCAAATCAACGCTCTTCAAATTGTTGACGGGCTTACTGACACCACAAACCGGTGTGATTAAGATCGATGGAGAAAATTTTAATGATCTTAAACCAGTCGAAAAGTTACTGAAGGTTGGGATTACTTTTCAGAATCCTGACGATCAGCTTTTCAATCCGACCGTTCAACGAGAGGTGGAGTGGAGTGTTGCGCAGGTCATGGATGACCACGACACGATTACGAGGCGGGCTTTAGAGGCTCTAAAAAGAGTTGGCTTGGATGATAAAACAGCTGAAAGTCCATATGACCTGTCATTGTCGGAACGCAAGCTGTTGAGCGTTGCCACAGTTTTGGCAGTGGATCCGGCGATTTATTTATTTGATGAGCCGATGATGTCGCTTGATTGGGAAAGCCGGCGCAAGTTGACCGCAATTTTCCATCAGTTGGCTGATTCGGGCCACCAAGTTGTGACCATCACCCATGACATGGATTGGGTCGCCGCCGAGTTTGAGTCGGTATATGTTATGGAACACGGGAAGTTTAGCTTCGCCGGCAATCCACGGGAATTGTTCAGCGATCGCGAACTTGTCCAGCGAGTGGGATTACTACCACCACGGATTATGGACATAGCGGAGTCGCTGGGTGATTCACAGACATATTTATCGGTTAATGATTATTGCCAGAAAAATCGAGATGTATAGAAAAAGTCACCTCTGCGGGTTTTCCAGGTTGAAGGATTAACTTCAGCTTCTGGCAAGAACTCACATGGGTGACTTTTGTGTTTAATAACGTTTCATGATCATCGGGTGCTTCCTCAGATCACTCGGTTTGATTTTACTTTGTTTCATGGTCATAATCATATACCATTTCTTTTGGATTTTTTGTTTGACTAATACAAAATAGGTCTTCATAGGTCTTCGCATTTTTAGCGCCCATTAGGATCATCAGTATAATTTTCTGAATTAGGAGACTGTCCCATCACTATTCGAACTTCGTCTCCCAACTTACGCTGTTCCCATTCATCCGTGAATCCTTTAAATCGCAATTCTGGAACTTTCTTTTTAACTGAATCATCTATTTTCGCCATAGTCCCCACCATTTTATTGGTTTTTCTTGTTCTTCTATCCTTTTTTGATCTTTGATTTGTTCCTGCAAATTTTCCAACTTCTCTTTAAGAGCGTTCACTTCATCTTTATATTGATAGTCTAAGTGTTTGAATTCTGTTTCCTGTGAGGGTATTTTGAGGGCTTTTAATTTATCATTTTCCGCCTTGTATTCTTCTAGCAACTTTTTATCTTGCAAGGTTAATCGTTGTTACTGGTCTAACAAATTAGTTAGTTTTTCTATTTGTTGGTCTTTGCTACTTATTTGTTGGTCTTTGGTATTTGATTTGCTACTACTTTCTACTTTACCTAAAATTATTTTTTCTGCTTTAGAATTTATTAGATTAGACCCATTGGAACTTTTAAGCTGTAATTCTTTTGGTAACCTTTGGTAGTGATATTGAATATTTTGTTTTGTAACACTCAACTCATCCGCCAGCTCTTTGATCGTTTTTAAGTCTTCACTCATGGTTTAAGTCCTGCCTTTTAACCGTTGGTAGATATTGTTCAATGGCTTTTTTGAGGTAGCGTGCGATATTATGCTTAGAATATTCTTCACGTCTGCTGGCAACATAAGACAAGTGGTCTTTAACACTATTTAGCCCTCTTAATTCTTTCAGTTCGTCATAGAGGGGGTAAACATGGACTTGCAATCCTGCCATGATTTTTGTATCTTGCATTTCAAACGGACTTAGCAACATATTTTCTAGCAATAGCGTGGTGTACTTGCTTTTCATTGCTTCAATAGCTAGCTTATCTTCGGTTTCTGCTTTGCGTGCTTTATCTTCTTGATAGGCGGTATCTTCTAACTTATAGCTGTTATCGTCTGCTCGACGTTTCTTTCGTAACCAGATATCCAATGTTAAACCGTCCGCATCAATCGCTCGATAGAGATAATGCCAACGCCCCTTAATTTTGATATAGGTTTCATCCATTTTCCAAGAATAGAAGGACTGTTTATTTTTCTTTTTCCAGAGATGATAGAGGATTTTACTGTATTCTTGAATCCACCGATAAATCGTAGTGTGACAAACATTTATTCCACGGTCATAAAGCAATTCCTGAACTTCACGATAGCTCAGATTGTAACGTAGGTAATAATCAACAGCGACAATGATGACGTCTTGTTGGAATTGTTTGCCTTTAAAATGATTCATCTCTCAAGCCTTACTAACCTTTTTTCTGCTCTTTGAGAAGCTGAAGGCCGTGCGAGTAACTACCTATTTGGTTTGATTAATTCCATCATTTATCTGGTGCTTGCCCTTCAAAAAGGCTTCTATGGTGAGGTTTTAACAACTCTCTATTTTACAATTATGCAGCCAATTGGTCTATTGGTTTGGATTTATCAAGCCCAGTTTAAGAAAGAAAAGCAGGAGTTTGTCGCGCGTAAGCTGGACGGAAAGGGTTGGACCAAGTATCTGTCCATTAGTGTTCTTTGGTGGTTGGCCTTTGGGTTTATTTATCAGTCTATCGGTGCCAATCGTCCCTATCGTGATTCTATCACTGATGCGACCAATGGTGTAGGGCAAATCCTCATGACAGCTGTTTACCGTGAACAGTGGATATTCTGGGCAGCTACCAATGTCTTTTCAATCTATCTCTGGTGGGGAGAAAGCCTGCAAATTCAAGGGAAATACCTGATTTATCTCATCAACAGTCTAGTTGGTTGGTATCAATGGAGCAAGGCTGCTAAGCAGAATACTGATTTACCTAACTAGGAAAAGATGTTTTAGGTTTTGGGATAAAACAGATAGAGTTGATAATAAAGGATTTTATATTATGAAAAAGAGGATCTGTGGGTCCTCTTTTGTTGTTAAAAAAATGAAAAACTCAGTAGCCTAGAAATAAGGCAACCGAGCTCTACTCTGTATTCAATTTTTAGGAATGAGAAGGTCTAGATAAAACTGGACAACTTCCTGGTCTGTAAAGTCTTGTCCTTTTTTGAGCCACCAGGTCAATGTCTCGATAAAGTTGGTTACAACTAAGTGTTGGAGATAAGAATCAGGCAGACTTGGGTGAGCTTTTTTCAAATCATCAGCCAGCATGGGATTGACGTGGTGCTCCAGCTCTCTCTGGAGTTGACGGAGGAAGTAGTCATTTTTGGAAAATAGCAGACTGGTGATATGGTCTTGGTTTTTCTGAAAATGCAGAAAGAGGTGGGTGAGATAATCCTCGGTAGAAACGGATTGTTCTCTTTCAAAGAGGTGATGGAAGAGGTGACGGCAAAGCTCGTCCAGAAGTAGTTCCTTGCTCTCGTAGTGACAGTAAAAGGTGGAACGTCCCACATCTGCGAGATCAATGATATCCTGAACTGTAGTGGCTTCGTAACCCTTATCGTTTAAAAGTTGTAGAAAAGCTTGATAGATGGCTTTTTTTGTTTTGCTGATACGGCGGTCAATGTTAGTCATATGGACACTTGAGGCAAATTGTTCAGAACTGAATAAAGCTGACCTTTTGCTTCTATACTTTCTTTGAGTTTTAGTGGATAATGATAATGAACAAGATGTTCATGAATCTATTATAACAAAGGAATGAGAAATATGAAGGTAAAATATGCTGTTTGGGTGGTTTTTTTCTTAAATTTGACTTATGCCATTGTCGAGTTTATTGCAGGTGGAGTATTTGGTTCGAGCGCTGTTCTTGCTGACTCTGTGCATGACTTGGGAGATGCGATTGCAATTGGAATATCAGCTTTTCTAGAAACCATCTCCAATCGTGAAGAAGACAATCAGTACACTTTGGGTTATAAGCGTTTTAGTCTGCTAGGAGCCTTGGTAACAGCGATAATACTCATGACAGGATCTGTTCTAGTCATTTTGGAAAATGTCACGAAGATTTTAAATCCGCAACCAGTCAATGATGAGGGGATTCTCTGGTTAGGAATGATTGCGATTACTATTAATGTGTTAGCCAGTCTAATGGTTGGTAAGGGAAAGACAAAGAATGAGTCTATTCTGAGTCTGCATTTTCTGGAAGATACCCTAGGGTGGGTGGCTGTCATCCTAATGGCCATTGTTCTTCGATTTACGGACTGGTATATCCTAGATCCACTTTTGTCCCTTGTCATTTCTTTCTTTATTCTTTCAAAAGCTCTTCCATGTTTTTGGTCTACTCTCAAGATTTTCTTGGATGCTGTGCCAGAAGGTCTTGATATCAAGCAAGTAAAGAATGGCCTGGAGCGATTGGACAATGTGGCCAGTCTTAATCAGCTTAATCTCTGGACTATGGATGGTTTGGAAAAAAATGCCATTGTCCATGTTTGTATGAAAGAAATGGGAAATATGGAAGCTTGTAAAGAATCTATTCGAATTTTCCTCAAAGATTGTGGTTTCCAAAATATTACCATTGAGGTGGATGCAGACCTAGAAACTCATCAAGAACATAAGCGTAAGCTGTGTGACTTGGAGCGGAGTCAGGAGCATCATCATTAGAAAAAACGGCCTTGCTAGAGGCCGTTTTGTAATCCTAATCATTTCTGGTACTTTCTCTCAAAGTCAGTCTGGTTCCAAGCATAGTCAGGCTAGGGATTTTGCGACCGTGGAGGACTTCCTTGTTAAGAATATCCATGCCTGCTCGGCCCATTTCTTCGGTATAGACGGTAATGCTAGAAAGAGGAGGATAGACCTGCTTGGTCAGGCTAGTGTCGTTAAAAGAAATGAGGCTGACGCGGTCTGGCAGGCTAATTCCAGCTTCTTGGAGGGCACGGAGGGCACCGATAGCTAAACTATCACTGGCAGCAAAAAATGCTGGCGGGAGTTGGTCTCCTAAACTCTGAATGGCCTCCTTCATCAAGTCATAGCCAGACTGGGCGGTAAAGCTTCCTTGAAAGACCAGTTCATCATGATAGATTGCTTTTGTTTGACTGTAGTTTCTGAAATTTTCAAGCCGTTTATCCTCAATAATTTCTTCTTGATCTGTTGTTTCTTCAAGGCCTGTTAGAATCCCGATGCGGTCCATCCCTTGACTGAGGAAATAATCGACAACCTGTTTCATGGCAGTGTAAAAGTCCGTGATAATGCAGGTATGTCCCAGGGAAAGTGTATCGCTGTCTAGAAAGACTAGAGGCTTTTGGTATTCTTCAAAGACAGAAATCTGTGCTCGGCTAAACTTTCCGATACAGAGAATCCCAATCACTTCCTCACTTAGTGTAAAAGGATGGTCGTTAAAATAGCGCAAGATATCATAGTCCAATTCTTGGGCTCTTTTTTCAATTCCGAGGCGGATCTGGTAGTAGTAAAGGTCGTCCAGCTCTCCTTGTTCACTAACCCATTGGATAATGGCAATCTTTTGCTTGAGTTTGTGACCTTCTCCTGTCTTAAGATGCTTGGTGTAGCCCAGCTCTTCAGCTACGGTCAAAATACGGTGTCTAGTTTCTTCAGTAACGGATAGACTCTGGTCGCGATTGAGGACACGAGATACGGTCGCGATAGAGACAGAGGCTAGCTGTGCAATGTCTTTTAAGGTAGCCATAAATCCTCCTTGATTAGGTTAGTATATCATATTTTTCTGCTTTTTACTGATAGTTTAGTAAAATTTTAGTAAAAAGGATTGACCTTGGGAAATCCCTTGGATACAATAGAAGAAAACGATTACACGTTAAGGTGATTTAACGGACAGTCAAAGGAGAATTCATATGACACAACATCTTACTGCAGAAGCCCTTCGCAAAGACTTTCTTGCTGTTTTTGGTCAAGAAGCAGACCAAACTTTCTTTTCACCAGGTCGTATCAACTTGATTGGTGAACACACAGACTACAACGGTGGGCACGTTTTTCCTGCTGCTATTTCCTTGGGAACTTATGGTGCAGCTCGCAAACGTGATGACCAAGTCTTGCGATTCTACTCAGCAAACTTTGAGGACAAGGGCATCATCGAAGTACCTTTAGCTGACCTCAAATTTGAAAAAGAGCATAACTGGACCAACTATCCAAAAGGTGTCCTTCATTTCTTGCAAGAAGCTGGACATGTGATTGACAAAGGTTTTGATTTTTATGTTTATGGGAATATCCCAAATGGTGCTGGTTTGTCTTCATCAGCATCCTTGGAACTTTTGACAGGGGTCGTGGCAGAGCATCTCTTTGACTTAAAATTAGAGCGTCTCGATTTGGTTAAAATCGGAAAACAAACAGAAAACAACTTTATCGGAGTCAACTCTGGTATCATGGACCAGTTTGCTATTGGTATGGGGGCTGACCAACGTGCTATTTACTTAGATACCAACACTTTAGAGTATGATTTGGTACCACTTGATTTGAAAGACAATGTAGTGGTGATCATGAATACTAACAAACGCCGTGAATTGGCGGATTCTAAATATAATGAACGTCGTGCTGAGTGTGAAAAAGCAGTGGAAGAATTGCAAGTTGCCTTGGATATTAAGACCCTAGGTGAATTGGATGAGTGGGCCTTTGACCAATACAGCTATCTGATTAAAGATGAAAATCGTTTGAAACGTGCTCGCCATGCCGTGCTTGAAAACCAACGTACCCTCAAAGCTCAAGCAGCTCTTCAGGCAGGTGATTTGGAAACATTTGGTCGTTTGATGAATGCTTCTCACGTTTCTCTGGAGCATGACTATGAAGTAACTGGTTTGGAATTGGATACTCTTGTTCACACAGCTTGGGCTCAAGAAGGTGTTCTCGGTGCTCGTATGACAGGGGCTGGTTTTGGCGGCTGTGCCATTGCTTTGGTGCAAAAAGATGCTGTTGAGGCCTTTAAGGAAGTTGTTGGCAAACACTACGAGGAAGTAGTTGGATACGCTCCAAGCTTCTATATCGCTGAAGTTGCAGGTGGCACTCGCGTCCTTGATTAGTCAAAAGGAGGCTCTATAGTGACCTTAGTAGATAAATTTGTAACACATGTCATTGCAGAAAGTACATATGAGGAAATGGATCGAATCTACCTGACCAATCGTGTCTTGGCACGAGTGGGAGATGGTGTTTTGGAAGCTGAGACCAATCTGGATAAATTGATTGACCTCAAGGATCAGTTGGTTGAGGAAGCCGTTCGATTAGAGACGATTGAGGATAGTCAGACTGCGCGTGAAATTCTCGGTGCTGAACTGATGGATTTGGTGACCCCTTGTCCCAGTCAGGTTAATCGTGACTTTTGGATAACCTATGCCCGATCTCCGGAGAATGCGATAGCGGATTTTTACCAACTCAGTCAGAAAAATGACTACATCAAACTCAAGGCCATTGCTAAAAATATCGCTTATCGTGTTCCATCTGATTACGGTGAGCTTGAAATTACCATCAACCTCTCTAAGCCTGAAAAGGATCCGAAAGAGATTGCGGCAGCCAAGTTGGTGCAAGCTAGTAATTATCCTCAGTGTCAGCTTTGTCTAGAGAACGAGGGCTATCATGGTCGAGTTAACCACCCAGCTCGCAGCAACCACCGTATTATCCGTTTTGAAATGGATGGTCAGGAATGGGGCTTCCAGTATTCGCCCTATGCTTACTTTAATGAGCACTGTATTTTCTTAGATGGCCAGCATCGTCCCATGGCCATTAGTCGTCAGAGTTTTGAACGTTTGTTGGCTATCGTAGAGCAGTTTCCAGGATATTTTGCTGGCTCTAATGCCGACTTGCCGATTGTGGGAGGGTCTATTCTGACTCATGACCACTACCAGGGAGGCCGTCACGTATTTCCTATGGAATTGGCTCCCTTGCAAAAGACCTTCCGATTTGCTGGTTTTGAGCAGGTCAAGGCTGGAATTGTTAAGTGGCCAATGTCAGTGTTGCGTTTGACTTCGGTTTCCAAAGAAGATTTGATCAACTTAGCTGACAAGATTTTGCAGGAATGGCGCCAGTATTCAGATCCAAGGGTGCAAGTCTTGGCAGAAAGTAATGGAACACCACACCATACCATTACACCCATTGCCCGCAAACGTGATGGACAGTTTGAGTTGGACTTAGTCTTGAGAGACAATCAGACTTCTGCAGAACATCCTGATGGCATCTATCATCCTCACAAGGATGTCCAACATATCAAGAAGGAAAATATCGGCTTGATTGAGGTCATGGGCTTGGCAATCTTACCACCACGTCTGAAAGAAGAAGTGGAGCAAGTCGCTAGCCATCTTGTAGGAGAAGCTGATACAGTTGCCGATTATCATCAGGAATGGGCAGACCAACTAAAAGCCCACCATCCAGACCTAACGGATAAAGAAAAAGCCCTTGAAATCGTCAAGGACTCTGTGGGTGCTATCTTTGCGCGTGTACTTGAGGATGCAGGAGTCTACAAGCAGACGGAACAAGGACAGGCGGACTTTATGCGCTTTGTGGAGCAGGTCGGAATTTTGCCAGACTAGGAGCTTTCTCCTTGCACAGTCCTATAAAAAGTAGTATCATAGTGTCGTTTGAAATATCAGGAGGAAACGATGAAAGATTTTCATTTTGACGCTATATCTGCCTTTGAAAATTACGAAATTGAACAAATGAGAGATGGTCACGTTGTGGTGACGACCAAAGTAGTGGACTCGTCGCTCAACTACTATGGCAATGCTCATGGTGGCTATCTCTTTACCCTTTGCGACCAGATCAGTGGTTTGGTGGTCATATCTCTGGGACTTGATGGAGTGACACTTCAGTCCTCTATCAACTACCTCAAGGCAGGAAAACTTGATGATGTATTGACAATAAAAGGAGAATGTGTCCATCAAGGTCGCACAACCTGTGTCGTGGATGTTGATATCACCAATCAAGAAGGCAGAAATGTCTGTAAAGCAACTTTCACTATGTTTGTCACAGGCCAGCGGTCAGAAGACAGACAGGTAAGGATATAGATAAACTAAAAAAGAGGCTTACACCTCTTTTTCTTATTTCTTTTTATGATTTAATACGGCATTGAGGACAATAGCAAGTAGGCTGGCTACGACGATTCCGTTTGAGAAGAACATTTGGAAGGCTGTCGGCATGCTGACAAAGAGATTACTATTGTTGAGTCCGACACCTGCAGCGATGGAGACTGCTGCTATAAGGAAGTTATGTTCATTGTTAGCAAAGTCAACACGGGCGAGGATTTGCATCCCTTGAATAGACACAAAACCAAACATCACCAGCATGGCACCACCGAGGACAGGACTCGGAATGATTTGGGCAAGGGCGCCAAACTTAGGAAGGAGTCCAAGGAGGACGAGGAAACCAGCTGCGTAGTAGATTGGCAGGCGAGTCTTGATACCTGATAATTTAACCAAACCAACGTTTTGTGAAAATCCGGTGTAAGGGAAGGTGTTAAAGATTCCTCCGAGAAGTACAGCTAAACCTTCTGCGCGGGATCCGTTGCGAAGGCGCGTGCTGTCGATTGGATCCTTTGTGATGTCAGACAAGGCTAGATAAACACCAGTCGACTCAACCATAGACACCGTTGCGATGATACACATCATGACAATAGATGAGATTTCAAAGGTTGGCATCCCAAAGTAGAGTGGAGTTGGGACATGGACAAGTGGTGCTGCCGCAACAGGAGAGAAATCAACCAAGCCCATGCTAGCAGCAATGGCAGTTCCAACAACCAAACCAATCAAAATAGAGATAGACTTGATAAATCCTTTGGTAAAGATGTTGATCAAGAGGATAATCAGAACAGTGATAGCTGCAAGCAAGAGACTTTGACCAGTTGGCTCTGGAACGTTATTTCCCATATTTCCAATAGCGACAGGAATCAAGGTTAAACCAATCGTAGTAATAACAGATCCTGTTACGATAGATGGGAAGAGATTGGCAACTTTTGAGAAGATGCCTGAAACAAGAACCACGTAAATCCCTGATGCGATAAGGGCACCAAACATAGCACCACTACCATGGCTTTGCCCAATCATAATCAAAGGAGCGACCGACTGGAAAGCAACTCCGAGAACGACTGGGAGTCCAATTCCAAAGTATTTGTTGAGTTGGAGTTGGAGGAAGGTTGCTACCCCACACATGAAGATATCAGTGGAAATCAGGTAGGTCAACTGCTCAGCTGAATAGCCAAGAGCTGTCGCAATCATGATGGGAACCAGGATGGATCCTGAGTACATGGCTAGTAAGTGCTGCAAGCCAAGAACGGCTGCTTGCGAGTGTTTTTCTTGAGTTTGCATTAGAGATCTGCCTCCTTAAATACGACTTGACCATTTTCAAAACGATCCAAACGAGCGAGTGATAGGACAGGATAGCCTGCTTTTTCAAGCAAATCACGGCCATCTTGGAAGGATTTTTCAATTACAATACCGATAGCTTCGACTGTGGCACCAGCTTGTTCGATGATTTGAATCAAGCCTTTGGCAGCTTGGCCATTAGCAAGAAAATCGTCGATAATCAAAACCTTGTCCTCTGATGAGAGGAATTTTTCAGCGATAGAAACGGTGCTGGTCACTTGCTTGGTAAAGGAGTAAACTTGGGCAGTTAAGATACCTTCGTTCATAGTGATGTTCTTAGCTTTTTTAGCAAAAATCATGGGAACGTTTAAGGCTTCAGCTGTAAAAACGGCTGGGGCAATACCTGACGCTTCAATGGTCACGACCTTGGTAATGCCAGCAGCAGCGAATTTTTCCGCAAAAACCTTACCAATCTCTCGCATCAAGCTAAAGTCAACTTGGTGGGTTAAAAAGGAATCCACCTTGAGGATGTTGTCACCCAAGATATGCCCATCCTTGAGGATGCGCTCTTCTAGTAATTTCATAAGACCTCCTAAAGTCTAAAAGCTAATCCATTTGCTTGTTTATAGTTTCTAGCAAGAAATAGAAAAAGGACCTACTTAATATCTAAGTAAGTCCCCAAAATAGGCATGGCAAAAACGACCATACCTCACTTCTGACTTACTTATTGTTAGGTGTTCCGGCACCTTGTAGAAACGTCGTGCCAATTCACGACATAAACAAGTAAAATGATATTCAATTTCAAATAGGCTTGAGCTAATGTTTTTATTTTACACTAAATAACTTTAGAAATCAAATGTTTTGTTAGTGTTTTGGTTTGAAAAACGAACAAATATAATAAAAATGGGCAAAAATTAACTTATTGGCTAACATTTAGAAGGTTTTTCCATCATAAAAGGGCATATTATTAGGTTTTTAAACACCTGACAATATGCCTCTTTCTAAGTTTAAAGACTTTTTCCCAATCTTTATTATTCTACTCGCTAAATCTTAAAAAATAGCCATCTGGATCCAAAACTGCAAATTCATGAGGATATATAAAGCTATCTCCTACTCGAAATTCTCTTTTTGTCAGGGGACGATGGATAGGATAGTCAGCTTCCAGCAGTTTTTGGTGGAGCTGAGGAACATCCTTTATGCCAAAGGAGATATTGACTCCACGACCAAATGGGTAGGTCAGTTCAACTAATTCATCCTTTGTTCCCTCCTCTAACATTAGCTGGCAGTCTTCAAGCGAGAGGAAGAGAAATTTCTCCTCTGGACGCTCGTATTCGACAGAGAATCCTAGCAGGTCGCAGTAGAAGTGGCGTGATTTTTCGATGTCAGATACTACAAATTCAGGAATGACAGCTTGATAGTCCATTCGTTTTCTCCTTAGAGTTCAATCTCCAAGACAATCGGTGTATGGTCTTGGCGAGCACCTGAATCAATCATGTCGGACTTGGTCACCTTGTCAGCAATGCGGTTACTTGTGAGCCAGTAGTCGATTCTCCAGCCTGTATTGTTGATTTTAGAAGTCTTGCTGCGCTGTGCCCACCAAGTGTAGCGTTCTGGAACATCGCCGTGAACATGACGGAAAGTATCGGTAAATCCAGTTGCCAAGAGGTTGGTAAATCCAGCACGTTCCTCGTCTGTAAATCCTGGTGAACGGCGGTTGCTGGCAGGATTTGCAAGGTCGATTTCATTGTGGGCTACATTGTAGTCACCGGTTGCAAGGACTGGTTTTTCTTTGTCTAGTTGAGCCAAGTATTCAGCATATTTGACATCCCAGACTTGGCGTTCTTCCAAGCGTTTGAGGCCATCGCCAGCGTTTGGAGTGTAAACTTGCGTTACGAAAAAATCATCAAATTCTAGCGTGATGATACGGCCTTCCAAGTCCATGGTAGAAGGGGCACCGATTTCTGGGAAAGTGACAGTGGGTGTGAGTTCTTTCTTATAAAGGAACATGGTTCCAGCATAGCCTTTACGGGCAGGTTCTTGAGAAGAGCGCCACGTGTTTTCGTAGCCTGGGAAGAGTTCTTCTAAAATTTCCAAGTGTTTCTTTGTAGGCCCTTTGGCAGAAAGCTTGGTTTCTTGGATAGCAATGATATCAGCATTTTCTGCCACAAGGGTTTGTAGGACTTCTTGGGACAATTTGGCACGAGCTGAGTCACTGGTTAGGGCAGCATTGAGGGAATCAATATTCCATGAGATAAGTTTCATAAAGTTACCTTTTTCATTCAGATTATAGATTTTATTATACCAAAAAAAGGTCTATTTCCCCAACGTATGGTTTGAAAATTACTCTTTAGACTTTATCCTGAGAAAATAAAAATTCCCTAAACTATTTAGAAAAAAATCTAAATAGTTATTGTATTTAGAATGGAAAGGTGTATAATGTTATTTAGAAAAACATCTAAATAGAAAGTGACGTTACATATATGTCAAATAAGAGAACAATCCTTCTTTTTGTGGTCTTGGCTTATACCCTTGCTTGGATAATATGGTTGTCACTATGGCTAAGTGGTGTTGCTCTAAATTCTCCATGGAGTCAACTTGCTAGTATTGTAGCCATGTGGATGCCTGCGCTTGCAGTCTTTCTCTTAGGGAAAATCACGAATCAACCTAGTGGAATCAAATCTAAATTAGTCGTGAATCTCAAGAGGAACTGGCGCTTTTACTTACTAGCTATCTGGTTACCAGCAGTTATCAGTTTTTTAGGAGCGGGACTTTATTTTCTTGTATTCCCTAGCAATTTCAGCCTTGGTTTTGAATCTATTCAAGCCATCTTACAAGAAAAAGGTGTCTCTCAATCAACCATTCCCTTATCTTTCTTGGCCTTGATTCAAACCTTAGCTAGTTTGACCTACGCTCCTTTTCTTAATAGTTTCTTTGCATTGGGGGAGGAAATTGGTTGGCGTGGCTATCTTTACCCAGCTCTAAGAGGACGCTTTTCAATAGTCCAGACTCATGTCTTGCTTGCTCTCATTTGGAGTCTATGGCATTTACCAATCAATTTACAAGGCTATAATTATGGAATATCTTATTTTGCTTATCCTGTTTTGGGAGTTGTCGCCATGTTTCTATTTTGTTTTAGCCTAGGAATATTGTTAAGCTGGTTGTTGGAAAAGACAGGCTCTATCTGGGCTTCAGCCCTATTTCATGGGGCAATCAATGCAACTGCAGGTCTTGGGTTACTATTTCAATTACCAGGAGAAAAAGTTTCAATCCTCTTGATTTTAGGCCCATCACCGACCGGAATGCTATCAGTTCTACCTTGCTTATTCCTAGCCCTACTAATATTACAAAGGGAAAGGAGTCATTATGAGTTTTGCAAATAGTTTTAAAGCCTTATCTCATCCAGTTAGGAGAGAGATTTTAAATTTACTCAAAGCAGGTAGATTATCTGCTGGAGAAATTGCCAGTCAATTCGAGTTGACAGGTGCAACTATTTCACACCATCTCACGATTTTGAAAGCAGCGGATTTGATTCATGAAATGAAAGAAAAAAACTTTATTTATTATGAGTTAAATACATCGGTTTTAGAGGATATAATGGTTTGGTTAGCAGATCTGAAAGGAGATCATTTTGATGAAGATAAAAATCAATAAGAAATTGGTATTATTTACGAGCATTCTCATCCTACTACCTTCCCTTGTAGGTTGTGTTTTCTGGAATCAATTACCAGAGGAGATACCCACTCATTTTAATCTACTGGGTCAAGCAGATGGCTACAATCATAAAATGTTTGCTATCTTTGGATTACCTACTCTCATGCTTTTGATGCATTGGTTGCTTCTATTTTTAATGATTAAGGATCCTAAATCTAGCAATATCAGTTCAAAAATACAAGTTTTGATTTACTGGATTATTCCTTTTGTATCTTGTCTATTAATGATTTCTATCTTCGGAGAATCTTTGGGTTATTCCATGATGAGTGGGCTACTAGCTCAGATTTTTATGGGAGTCGTTATGATCGTAATTGGAAATTATCTACCAAAAACACACCGAAATTATATAATCGGTATTCGACTTCCGTGGACCTTGGAGAGTGATAAAAACTGGAGAAAAACACATCGATTAGCTGGAAAAATTTGGGTGTTAGGAGGATTGTTATTGTTTCTAAATTCCTTTGTTCAAATATATGTTTACTGGGTGTTTTTCTTGACACTTCTACTTGTGGTGTTGATGCCTGGTGTTTATTCATATCAATTATCAAAATCAGAATCTTGAAATAGCTACTGGAGTCATTAGTTTGAGAAGTTGGTCTGATAAGTCTATTTCCCCAACGTATGGCTTGAAAAATCACTCTCTTTCGTTTATAATTAAGAATGATTTTATGAAAGGGAGTGAAAATAAATGAAATTTTACTCATATGACTATGTACTTAGCCAAATCAGTCAGCAAAATGGCATCATGATTGGCTTTGGAATTGTTCTCCTAGCTATCACAGGATTTTTTGCTTTTAAAGCCTATCGAGATAAAAAGGGGACTAAGTTTCGGGAATTGGTCATGATTTTGGCCTTGACCTTGGTGGCCATGCTTTTGGTGACAATCTCAAAATACCAGACCAATCAAGCCTCTAACAACCAATTTCAAACTTCACTTCATTTCATAGAGGTTGTTTCCAAAGACTTGGGGGTGGATAAATCAGAAGTTTACGTTAATACTTCAGCTGCCACTGATGGAGCGCTTGTCAAGGTAGGTCCAAATTTCTACCGCGCCATGAACGGGAGCCAACCAGACAAGTATCTTTTAGAGAAATTAGAATTGAATCAAACAGACGCTATTGAATTGGTGGAGGTAAACAAATGACACTCAACTATATGGAAATTTTAATCAAACTGGCCTTGGGTCTTTTCTCTCTTGTTTTTGTTATTAATGTGACAGGAAAGGGGAATCTAGCACCTAACTCTGCTACAGACCAAATTCAGAACTATGTTCTTGGTGGTATCATCGGTGGGGTAATTTACAATAGTTCAATCAGTATCCTGCAATACGCAGTGATTCTGATGATGTGGACGATTTTGGTTTTGACCCTCAAGTGGCTTAATAACAATGTTCGTTTTGTCAAACGCTTGATTGATGGTAAACCGACTCTGCTCATCAAAAATGGGCAGATTGACCCAGAAGCCTGTCGTTCAGTTGGTTTGTCTGCGGCAGAAGTTGCTCTCAAACTTCGTAGCCAAGGAATTTTCCAGATGAAGCAAGTCAAATGCGCTGTGCAGGAGCAAAATGGCCAACTCATCGTGGTCCAAATGGGAGATGAAAATCCTAAGTATCCAGTTGTGACTGACGGTGTGATACAAGTCGATGTTTTGGAGTCGATTGGTCGTAGCGAAGAGTGGCTGCTTGATAACCTCAACAAGCAAGGACATGACAATGTAGCTAATATCTTTATCGCTGAGTATGACAAGGGTGCCGTTACAGTCGTAACCTATGAATAAGAAAAACCTGGGGTCTTGGCCTCAGGTTTCTATTTGCAATCAGAAAGGGATTTTATGTCCATTATTCAAAAACTTTGGTGGTTTTTCAAGTTAGAAAAACGCCGTTATCTAGTCGGAATCGTGGCCCTGGTCTTGGTTTCCGTCCTTAACCTCATTCCCCCAATGGTTATGGGGCGGGTCATTGATGCCATTACATCGGGGCAATTAACCCAGCAGGACTTGCTTTTGAACCTCCTTTATCTGCTTCTTGCAGCTTTGGGTATGTACTATCTACGCTATGTTTGGCGCATGTATATCCTTGGGACTTCCTATCGTCTGGGGCAGATTATGCGGTCTCGCTTGTTTGAGCATTTCACAAAAATGTCTCCAGCTTTTTATCAAACCTATCGGACGGGAGACCTGATGGCACACGCTACCAATGATATAAATGCCTTGACTCGTCTGGCAGGTGGCGGAGTCATGTCTGCTGTGGATGCCTCTATCACGGCGCTGGTGACCTTGTTGACCATGCTCTTTAGCATTTCGTGGCAAATGACCCTAGTTGCCATTTTACCCTTACCTTTCATGGCTTATGCGACCAGTCGTCTAGGGAGAAAGACCCATAAGGCCTTTAGCGAATCGCAAACCGCTTTTTCCGAACTCAATAACAAGGTACAGGAGTCCGTATCAGGTATCAAAGTGACCAAGTCTTTCGGTTACCAGGCGGACGAGTTGAAGTCCTTTCAGGCAGTCAATGAATTGACCTTCCAGAAGAACCTGCAAACCATGAAATACGATAGTCTCTTTGACCCTATGGTTCTCTTGTTTGTTGGTTCCTCCTATGTTTTAACCCTTTTGGTCGGTTCCTTGATGGTTCAGGAGGGGCAGATTACGGTTGGAAATCTGGTTACCTTTATCAGCTACTTGGATATGCTGGTTTGGCCTCTTATGGCTATTGGTTTCCTCTTTAATATTACTCAGCGAGGGAAGGTGTCCTATCAGCGGATTGAGGAACTTTTGTCTCAGGAATCACCTGTACAAGATCCTGAGTTTCCTCTGGACGGTATTGAAAATGGACGCTTGGAGTACGATATTGATAGTTTTGCCTTTGAAAATGAGAAAACACTGACGGATATTCACTTTAGTTTGGAAAAAGGGGAAACTCTTGGCTTGGTCGGACAGACAGGCTCTGGGAAAACATCCTTGATTAAGCTCCTCTTGCGTGAATACGATGTGGATAAGGGAGCCATTTACCTAAACAGTCATGATATTCGGGATTATCGTCTGACAGACCTTCGCAGTCTCATGGGCTATGTTCCTCAGGACCAGTTCCTCTTTGCGACCTCTATCTTAGACAATATCCGCTTCGGCAATCCTAATTTGTCCCTTTCGGTGGTCGAGGAAGCGACAAAGCTAGCTCAAGTTTACCAAGATATTGTGGACATGCCTCAGGGATTTGATACGCTGATCGGTGAAAAGGGAGTCAGTCTCTCAGGTGGTCAAAAGCAACGTCTGGCCATGAGTCGGGCCATGATTTTAGACCCTGATATCTTGATTTTAGATGATTCCTTGTCGGCCGTGGATGCCAAGACAGAGTATGCCATTATTGACAATCTAAAGGAAACGCGAAAGGACAAGACAACCATCATCACGGCCCATCGCCTCAGTGCTGTTGTCCATGCAGATTTGATTTTAGTTCTGCAAAATGGTCAAATTATCGAACGGGGTCCGCATGAAGACCTGCTAGCCATGGATGGCTGGTATGCCCAGACCTACCAGTCTCAGCAGTTGGAAATGAAAGGAGAAGAAGATGCAGAATAAACAAGAACAATGGGCTGTATTGAAGCGCTTGATGTCCTATCTCAAGCCCTATGGACTCCTGACCTTTTTGGCACTCAGTTTTCTCCTAGCGACTACGGTCATTAAAAGCGTCATTCCCCTTGTGGCTTCCCACTTTATCGACCAGTATCTCAGCAATCTCAATCAACTCGCTGTGGCCGTTTTGCTGGTCTACTATGGCCTTTATATCCTACAAACTATGGTTCAGTATGTCGGTAATCTTCTCTTTGCACGGGTGTCCTACAGTATTGTTAGAGATATTCGTCGGGATGCCTTTGCCAATATGGAAAAACTGGGCATGTCCTATTTTGACAAGACGCCAGCAGGCTCTATCGTCTCTCGTTTGACAAATGATACCGAGACCATCAGCGATATGTTTTCAGGGATTTTGTCCAGCTTTATCTCAGCAGTTTTTATTTTTCTGACAACCCTTTATACCATGTTGGTGTTGGATTTTCGTTTGACAGCATTAGTATTGCTCTTTCTCCCCTTGATTTTCCTTTTGGTCAATCTCTATCGGAAAAAATCAGTGAAAATCATTGAAAAAACCAGAAGTCTCTTGTCTGATATCAATAGCAAGCTTGCTGAAAATATCGAAGGAATCAGGATTATCCAGGCCTTTAATCAAGAGAAGCGCCTGCAAGCAGAATTTGATGAAATCAACCAAGAACACTTGGTCTATGCCAACCGTTCTGTAGCCTTGGATGCCCTCTTTTTGCGTCCTGCCATGAGTTTGCTGAAACTCTTAGGTTATGCTGTCTTGATGGCCTATTTTGGCTACCGTGGTCTTTCTATCGGAATAACAGCTGGAACCATGTATGCCTTTATCCAGTATATCAATCGTCTCTTTGACCCTTTGATTGAGGTGACGCAAAACTTTTCAACTCTTCAAACCTCTGTGGTTTCTGCAGGCCGTGTCTTTGCCTTGATCGATGAGAGGACCTATGAGCCCCTTCAAGAAGATGGGCAGACTGAGGTCACAGAAGGCAATATTCGGTTTGAACATGTATGTTTCTCATATGATGGCAAGCACCCGATTCTGGATGATATTTCTTTTTCTGTTAAGAAGGGTGAAACCATTGCCTTTGTGGGTCATACAGGTTCTGGAAAATCGTCTATTATCAATGTCCTCATGCGCTTTTATGAATTTCAGTCAGGCCTAGTTCTCTTGGATGATGTGGATATTAGGAACTACAGTCAGGAAGAACTGAGAAAAAATATTGGCCTGGTCTTGCAGGAACCCTTCCTCTATCATGGAACCATTAAGTCCAATATCGCCATGTACCAAGAGATCAGTGATGACCAGGTCCAGGCTGCAGCAGCATTCGTGGATGCAGATTCCTTTATTCAAGAACTTCCTCAGGGTTATGATTCCCCTGTTTCTGAGCGTGGTTCGAGCTTCTCTACTGGTCAGCGTCAGCTTCTTGCCTTTGCCAGAACAGTCGCCAGTCAGCCTAAAATTCTGATTTTGGATGAAGCGACAGCCAATATTGACTCTGAAACAGAAAGTCTGGTTCAAGCTTCACTAGCTAAGATGAGACAGGGACGAACAACCATTGCCATTGCCCACCGTCTTTCTACTATCCAAGACGCCAACTGTATCTATGTTTTGGACAAGGGGCGCATTATCGAGAGTGGCACTCATGAGGAACTCTTGGCTCTGGGAGGAACCTATCACAAGATGTATAGTTTGCAGGCAGGGGCCATGTCCTAATACTCTTTGATTTTCATTGAGTGTAAGAAGGAAATCCTTCAAATTACAGATTTCTTTCACCGCCTTTTCCATTTTGTGGTATAATGAAAAATGTTGACAAATAGTATAATAAAAACAAAGGAGAAACAGCATGCTGAAATGGGAAGACTTGCCCGTGGAAATGAAATCAAGCGAGGTTGAGTCTTACTACCAGCTTGTCTCTAAAAGGAAGGGTTCGCTGATTTTCAAGCGTTGTTTGGACTGGGTTTTGGCCTTGGTTGTACTGGTTCTGACCTCTCCCATCTTTCTCATTTTGAGCATTTGGATCAAGTTGGATAGCAAGGGGCCAGTGATTTACAAGCAAGAGCGCGTGACCCAGTATAACCGTCGGTTCAAGATTTGGAAGTTCCGTACCATGGTGACGGATGCGGACAAAAAAGGAAGTTTGGTGACTTCTGCTAACGATAGTCGCATTACCAAGGTTGGCAATTTCATCCGCCGTGTGCGTTTGGACGAACTGCCTCAGCTGGTCAATGTCCTTAAAGGCGAAATGTCCTTTGTCGGTACACGACCTGAAGTGCCACGCTACACAGAACAGTATAGCCCTGAAATGATGGCAACCTTGCTTTTGCCAGCAGGGATTACCTCTCCGGCTAGTATCAACTATAAGGATGAGGACACTATTATCAGTCAAATGACCGAAAAAGGCCTGTCAGTTGACCAAGCCTATGTCGAACACGTCCTTCCTGAAAAGATGCGCTATAACCTCGACTATCTCCGAGAGTTTAGTTTCCTTGGAGACATCAAAATCATGTTTCAAACCGTTTTTGAAGTGCTAAAATAAAGTAGTCATGAGAGAATGAGTACAGATAAAAGGAGCAAATCAATGCCAAATTACAATATTCCATTTTCATCACCCGATATTACGGAAGCAGAAATTGCTGAAGTAGCGGATACCCTGCGTTCTGGTTGGATCACAACAGGTCCTAAGACAAAAGAACTAGAGCGCCGCTTGTCTCAATATACACAGACGCCTAAGACTGTCTGTCTTAACTCTGCAACTGCCGCGCTTGAGTTGATTTTGCGTGTTTTGGAAGTGGGTCCTGGAGATGAAGTCATCGTTCCAGCTATGACTTATACAGCTTCATGTAGTGTCATCACTCACGTAGGAGCGACCCCTGTCATGGTGGATATTCAAGCAGATACTTTTGAGATGGATTATGACTTGCTGGAGCAAGCTATCACTGAGAAAACTAAGGTGATCATCCCAGTAGAGCTTGCAGGGATTGTTTGCGACTACGACCGTTTGTTCCAAGTTGTGGAGAAAAAACGTGATCTCTTTACTGCTTCAAGCAAGTGGCAAAAGGCCTTTAACCGTATTGTGATTGTCTCTGACAGTGCTCACGCTTTGGGATCAACTTACAAGGGTCAACCGGCTGGTTCTATCGCTGACTTCACATCCTTCTCATTCCATGCTGTTAAGAACTTTACAACGGCAGAAGGTGGAAGTGCCACTTGGAAAACCAATCCAGCGATTGATGACGAAGAAATGTACAAGGAATTCCAAATTCTTTCCCTTCACGGACAAACTAAGGATGCTCTTGCTAAGATGCAACTGGGCTCTTGGGAATACGATATCGTCACACCAGCCTACAAGTGCAATATGACTGATATCATGGCTTCCCTTGGTTTGGTACAGTTGGACCGCTATCCAAGTTTGTTACAACGTCGTAAGGACATTGTGGACCGCTATAATCGTGGTTTTGCAGGTTCTCGCATCCGTCCATTGGCACACAAGACTGAAACTGTAGAATCTTCACGCCACCTCTACATCACCCATGTAGAAGGAGCAAGCTTAGAAGAACGTAATCTTATCATCCAAGAATTGGCCAAAGCAGGAATTGCAAGTAACGTCCACTACAAACCACTTCCGCTCTTGACAGCCTATAAGAATCTTGGCTTTGATATGGCGAATTATCCTAAGGCTTATGCCTTCTTTGAAAATGAAATCACGCTCCCTCTTCATACTAAACTAAGCGATGAAGAAGTGGACTATATCATTGAGACTTTCAAAACAGTTTCTGAAAAAGTACTAGCTTCATCAAAAAAATTGTAAAAAAGTCTTGACAAAGAAAAAACAAAGTATTAAAATAAATTCAACAAATCAGAAAAGTAACTATTTTTGATCTTCAGGGAGCCTGTGGTGATTGTGAACAGGTGGTTGGGAGTAGTGAAAGTGGGCTGATTTTAAAAATGAATTTGAAACAATGAAAATTCGGTGCGCACACCTTACAGTGCAACTTGTTGTTAGACAAGGCAGAGATGTAAAGGGGATAGTCCCTTTATAATTGAGGTGGCACCGCGTTACCAACGCCCTCACACGGAAGTATATTCTGTGTGTGGGCTTTTTTCGTAACATGATAGCGATAGAAAGTGGAAATATTCCAACTATCAAGGAAAAAAGCTATTAAAGGTATACCGAAATGAAAATCTCATTATCAATGTCTCTGGTCGTGGAGACAAGGATGTAGCTGCTATTGCAGACTACCTTGAAGCTAAAAAATAAGAGATGGAAAAATTACAGTCTTTTCTCTCACAGAGAGCTTGTGGTTACTGGAAACAAGCAGAGAAAGCTGTAAGGTTGGGTCCATCTGAAACGAGAGAAGAAAACATAATTCTCAAGGGAGTGCCCTTTATCGCACAGCCTGTTACAGGAGGTTTCTGAGACAGGAATGAGAGATAGGAGAAATCCTATAATTGAGGTGGCACCGCGAATTTCGTCCTCACGCAAGTTATTTTGCGTGGGGATTTTTCATACAGTCGTCACGAACTAGAATTAGAACTGAAAGGGAAAATACAATGGAACGAATCATTCATGGAGATGTCTTATCACCAATCTTGGCTTATATGCGCCTAAAGGGGCAACACAAGGTTATTTTAGAAAGTATTCCGAGAGACAAGGAAACAGCTCGTTTTTCTATCCTAGCCTATAATCCTGTTTTTGAGATTAAGTTTGAAAATGGGGTCCTTTATCAAAATGGGCAAGTGATTGATCGTGATCCCTTGGATTGTCTTTATGAAGTGACTCATAAGAGCCAACACCATTCAGACCTCCCTTTTGGTGGGGGAGCCATTGGATTTGTTGGCTACGATATGATTTCGCTTTATGAAGAAATTGGTCAAATCCCTCAAGATACAATTGGGACTCCAGACATGCATTTCTTTGTCTATGAGAGTTACATGGTCTTTGACCACAAGAAGGAAAAAATTCATGTCATCGAGGATGCTCTCTATAGTGAGCGTAGTCAAGAAGACTTGGAAAAAGCCTTAAACCAAGTGCTTGAGGAATTACGCATCCCTGCTCCAAATGAATTTGAAGACTTGGATCTATCTCCGTTAGACTTCAAACCGCATATCGCTCCTCAAAAATTTGAGGAAATGGTGGAAACAGCTCGTGACTTGATTCGTAATGGCGACATGTTCCAGTGCGTACTCAGTCAGCGCTTCTCAGCAGAAGTTACTGGAAATCCATTTGACTTCTACAGAAATCTCCGCGTGACTAATCCATCCAATTACCTCTATTTCTATGATTTTGGGGATTATCAAATCATCGGTGCCAGTCCAGAAAGTTTAGTTTCAGTTAAAAATGGCATCGTGACAACCAATCCGATTGCAGGTACGCGACCAAGAGGAGCTACGGATGAAGAAGACAAGGCTTTGGCGACAGACCTGCTTTCGGATGAGAAGGAAACAGCAGAGCATCGAATGTTAGTAGACTTGGGTCGTAATGATATTGGTCGCATCTCTGAAACGGCCAGTGTCCAAGTCACTAAGTATATGGAAGTGGAGCTCTTCCGCTATGTCATGCATTTGACCAGTGTGGTCAAGGGGCGTTTGCTTTCAGAACTCACTGCCATGGATGCCTTGAAATCAACACTTCCTGCTGGAACCGTTTCTGGAGCACCAAAGATTCGAGCTATGAGACGCATTTATGAACTGGAAACGGAAAAACGTGGCGTATACGCAGGAGCAATCGGCTACTTGTCTGCGACGGGTGATATGGATTTCGCCATTGCCATCCGAACGATGATTCTCAAAAATCAAACAGCCTATGTTCAGGCTGGGGCAGGGATTGTCTACGACTCCATCGCCCAAAACGAATACCAAGAAACCATTAACAAGGCTAAATCTATGACTAGAATTGGAGAACTAAGACCATGATTTTATTGATTGACAACTATGATTCTTTTACCTATAACTTGGCGCAGTACATTGGGAATTTTGCAGAAGTTCAGGTTTTGAGAAATGATGATCCCAAGCTGTATGAAGAAGCTGAAAAAGCAGATGGTCTGGTTTTTTCGCCTGGTCCTGGTTGGCCAGTTGATGCCGGAAAGATGGAAGACATGATTCGTGACTTTGCTGGCAAGAAGCCGATTCTTGGGATTTGTTTGGGGCACCAAGCCATTGCAGAAGTCTTTGGTGGTAAGTTAGGTTTGGCTCCAAAAGTCATGCATGGGAAACAGAGCAATATCAGCTTTGAAGCGCCATCTATTTTGTATCAAGGTATCGAGGATGGCCGTGCGGTCATGCGTTACCACAGTATTTTAATTGAAGAAATGCCAGAAAACTTTGAAGTGACAGCTCGTTCGACTGATGACCAAGCCATCATGGGGATTCAACACAAAACACTTCCAATTTATGGCTTCCAGTACCATCCAGAAAGCATTGGAACGCCAGATGGATTGTCTTCTATTCGGAATTTTATCGAAAAGGTTGTAAAGTGAGGAAACTAGGATGAAAGAGATTATTGAAAAACTAGCAAAATTTGAAAATTTATCAGGTGTGGAAATGACGGATGTCATTGAGCGTATCGTAACTGGCCGTGTAACGGAGGCGCAGATTGCTTCTCTCCTTTTGGCTCTTAAGATGAAGGGGGAAACACCTGAGGAACGCACAGCCATTGCCCAAGTCATGAGAGGACATGCCCAACATATTCCAACTGAGATTCATGATGCCATGGACAACTGTGGTACAGGTGGGGACAAGTCTTTCAGCTTTAACATCTCCACAACTGCAGCCTTTGTCTTGGCTGGTGGTGGTGTTCACATGGCAAAACACGGTAATCGCTCGATTTCTTCTAAATCTGGTTCTGCAGATGTCCTCGAAGCCTTAGGCATCAACCTAGACCTCAAACCAGCTGAATTAGGTAAGGTCTTTGATAAAACTGGTATCGTCTTTCTCTTTGCTAAAAATATGCACCCAGCAATGAAATACATCATGCCAGCTCGTTTGGAATTGGGAATTCCAACAATCATGAACTTGACTGGTCCTCTGATTCACCCAATGACTTTGGAAACACAGCTTCTTGGTATTAGTCGTCCAGAACTTCTAGAAAGTACAGCTCAGGTTTTGAAAAATATGGGTCGCAAACGTGCTATAGTGGTTGCTGGTCCAGAAGGATTGGACGAAGCTGGTTTGAATGGAACAACCAAGATTGCCCTTCTTGAAAATGGCGAAATCACCTTGTCAAGCTTTACTCCAGAAGATCTAGGGATGGAACGCTACGCTATCGAAGATATTCGTGGAGGCAACGCTCAGGAAAATGCAGAAATTTTGCTCAGAGTTCTTAAAAATGAACCAAGTCCATTCTTGGAAACGACAGTTTTAAATGCTGGTCTTGGTTTCTATGCTAATGGCAAGGTAGCTAGCATCAAGGATGGAGTTGCCTTGGCCCGCGAAGTCATTGCTAGTGGCAAGGCCCTTGAAAAACTCAGACTGTTACAGGAGTACCAAAAATGAGTCAGGAATTTTTAGCACGAATTTTGGAGCAGAAGGCGCGTGAGGTCGAGCAGATGGAGCTGGAGGAAATCCAGCCCCTGCGCCAGACCTATCGTTTAGCTGACTATCTAAAACAACATCAAGACCGTTTACAGGTAATCGCAGAAGTCAAGAAGGCTAGCCCTAGTCTGGGAGATATCAATCTAGATGTGGATATTGTGCAACAGGCTCAGACTTATGAAGAAAACGGCGCAGTGATGATTTCTGTTCTGACAGATGAGGTTTTCTTTAAAGGGCATTTGGATTATCTGCGGGAGATTTCCAGTCAGGTAGAGATTCCGACGCTCAACAAGGACTTTATCATCGATGAAAAGCAAATCATCCGTGCTCGCAATGCTGGTGCGACAGTTATCTTACTCATTGTCGCTGCCTTGTCAGAAGAACGTGTCAAGGAACTCTATGACTACGCGACAGAGCTTGGTCTGGAAGTCTTGGTGGAGACTCACAATCTAGCTGAACTAGAAGTGGCCCACAGGCTTGGTGCTGAGATTATTGGGGTTAATAACCGCAACTTGACCACCTTTGAGGTCGACTTGCAGACCAGTGTAGATTTGGCTAAACATTTCAAAGATGATTGCTTGTACATTTCTGAATCTGCTATTTTCACAGGGCAGGATGCGGAACGAGTAGCACCATACTTTAACGGAATTTTGGTAGGGACAGCTCTTATGCAGGCAGAAGATGTAGCCCAGAGAATCAAGGAGTTGCAGATTGACAAAGGTTAAAATTTGCGGATTATCTACCAAAGAAGCGGTGGAAACAGCTGTTTCAGCAGGAGCAGACTACATCGGTTTTGTCTTCGCACCTAGTAAAAGACAGGTGACCTTGGATCAGGCTACTGAGCTGGCAAAGCCCATTCCTGCTAATGTTAAGAAGGTTGGCGTATTTGTTTCACCAAGTCGGGCAGAATTGCTAGAAGCGATTGAAAAAGTTGGCTTGGACTTGGTTCAAGTTCACAGTCAGGTGGCAGATGATTTGTTTGAGAATTTGCCTTGTGCCAGTATTCAGGCTGTGCAGGTAGATGGAGAGGGTCATGTACCCAATTCTCAGGCAGATTATCTCCTCTTTGATGCCCCTGTGGCTGGGAGTGGCCAGACCTTTGATTGGGGTCAACTGAATACGATTGGACTAACTCAGCCTTTCTTTATCGCAGGTGGGCTTAATGAAGACAATGTCGTAAAAGCAATTCAACATTTTACTCCCTATGCAGTCGATGTATCGAGCGGAGTGGAGACAGATGGACAAAAAGATCAGGAAAAGATTAGAAGATTTATAGAGAGGGTAAAGAATGGCATATCAAGAACCAAATAAAGATGGATTTTACGGAAAATTCGGTGGACGTTTTGTCCCAGAAACATTGATGACAGCAGTTTTGGAGTTGGAAAAGGCTTATCGTGAAAGTCAGGCAGACCCAAGTTTCCAAGAGGAATTAAACCAACTTTTGCGCCAGTATGTGGGGCGTGAAACTCCTCTTTACTACGCAAAAAACTTGACCCAGCATATCGGCGGAGCCAAGATTTATCTTAAACGTGAAGACCTTAACCATACAGGGGCCCACAAGATTAACAATGCCTTGGGACAAGTTCTTCTGGCTAAACGCATGGGTAAAAAGAAAATTATCGCTGAAACAGGTGCTGGTCAGCACGGTGTGGCAACTGCAACTGCTGCAGCCCTCTTTAACATGGAATGTACTATCTACATGGGTGAGGAAGATGTCAAACGCCAAGCCCTCAATGTGTTCCGTATGGAGCTTTTGGGAGCTAAGGTTGAGGCAGTGACAGACGGTTCGCGCGTGCTCAAGGATGCGGTCAATGCAGCCCTTCGTTCATGGGTAGCTAATATTGATGATACCCACTATATCCTTGGTTCTGCCTTGGGGCCTCATCCATTCCCAGAAATCGTTCGTGACTTCCAAAGTGTTATTGGTCGAGAAGCTAAACAACAGTACCGTGACTTGACAGGTAAAAATCTACCAGATGCCTTAGTAGCCTGTGTTGGTGGTGGTTCTAATGCCATCGGTCTCTTCCATCCATTTGTAGAAGATGAATCAGTAGCTATGTATGGAGCTGAAGCAGCAGGACTTGGTGTGGATACAGAGCATCACGCAGCTACCTTGACCAAGGGTCGTCCGGGTGTCCTTCACGGTTCCCTCATGGATGTGCTCCAAGATGCCCATGGTCAAATTCTTGAAGCCTTCTCGATCTCAGCAGGTTTGGACTATCCTGGTATCGGTCCAGAGCATTCTCACTACCACGATATCAAACGTGCCAGCTATGTTCCTGTGACAGACGAAGAGGCCTTGGAAGGATTCCAACTCTTGTCTCGTGTGGAAGGGATTATCCCAGCCTTGGAATCTAGCCATGCGATCGCCTTTGCAGTGAAATTGGCCAAAGAACTTGGACCAGAAAAGTCTATGATTGTCTGTCTATCAGGTCGTGGGGACAAGGATGTGGTTCAAGTCAAAGACCGCTTGGAAGCAGATGCAGTAAAGAAGGGAGAAACTTATGCCTAAGACACTAACAGAAAAATTAAACGCTATAAAAGCAGCTGGAAAAGGAATTTTCGTTCCCTATATCATGGCTGGAGACCATGAGAAAGGTTTGGATGGACTCGGAGAAACAATTCACTTTTTAGAAGATTTGGGTGTTTCGGCTATTGAAGTTGGTATTCCCTTTTCAGACCCTGTTGCAGATGGACCTGTTATCGAAGAAGCTGGCTTGCGCAGTTTAGCCCACGGGACCTCTACCCAGGCTTTGGTTGAAACATTGAAAACCATTGAAACAGAGGTTTCACTTGTCATCATGACCTACTTCAACCCCCTCTTTCAGTACGGTGTGGAGAACTTTGTCAAAGATTTGGCAGATACAGCGGTTAAGGGCTTGATCATTCCAGACCTTCCTCATGAGCATGCCAATTTTGTGGAGCCTTATTTGGCAGATACAGACATCGCTTTGATTCCCCTAGTTAGTTTGACAACAGGACTTGAGCGTCAAAAAGAGTTGATTGAAGGAGCAGAAGGATTCGTCTATGCGGTTGCCATCAATGGGGTGACAGGGAAATCAGGCAATTACCGTGCAGACTTGGACAAGCACTTGGCACAACTGCATCAAGTAGCCGATATCCCAGTCTTGACAGGTTTTGGCGTATCTAGTCAAGCCGATGTAGAACGCTTCAATGCGGTATCAGATGGCGTTATCGTCGGTTCAAAAATCGTAAAAGCTCTCCACCAAGGAGAGCCGATTCAGGACTTTATCAGACAAGCAGTAGCTTACCAAAAATAATCACACAAGTAGCAAGTAAGAGGAAAGGCACAAAAGGAAGTCTTTCCTTTTTCTTTTGTAGGAGAAAGGCTAGAATTCCCATCGCAGAAGCAGACTGAATCAAGATCAGTAACTCCGTTACACTAAAGACGAGAGCGCAAGAAGCTAAAAAGAGGAAATCCCCTGCGCCCATGCGAATATTGATAAAATGAGCCACAATTCCAAGGACAAGGAAGAAGACCATGACCAGATTCCAGCCAGATCCGGCCATTAGGATTAGGTGGAAAGTCATCCAGACTAGTAAGGGATATTCCTGATGGCGAAAGTCGTAGATGCCCAAGGTCAAACCAGCGGTGATTAGGACGACTTGCCCCAAGGAAAGCAATTCCCAAGACCAAGCCAGAAAGAGGAGTCCTAAGCCCAATTCAAAAAGGGCATACCAGACAGGATATGTAGCCTTGCAGTAGCGACAGCGAAAGCGATTGAAGACCTGTGAGAGAATCGGAATCAAATCTAAGGGACGCAAGCGAGTCTGACAGGAATCGCAGTGACTAGCAGGTTGGATAATGGATTGCTCTGGAAAACGGTCAATGACCAAACCAAGAAAAGAAGCGAGAATGCTCCCGACAAGAAAAAAATAAAAATCAATCATACTTATCTATTCGTAAAAAATGGGAGAAGTAGTATAATGGAGAAACATAGATAAGATGGTGAGGCAAAGATGATAATTCGTTTTGAAGAAAATGTGAGCACAGAAAATGCTCAGCTCGTATGCCAATGGTCCAACTCCCTGGGGAAAGATTTTCAGGAACAATGGATGGGACCAAAGATTCCTTTTCCACTGACCCTTCAAGTCTTGCAAGAGTTGGAAGGAATCTTTTCAATCTTTGAAGGACAAGAGTTTGTGGGGGTTATCCAGAAAATCAGGCAAGAAGACAGCAATCTTCATATTGGACGCTTTTTTATCAATCCCCAGAAACAGGGACAAGGCTTAGGTAGGCAGGCTTTAAGGAAATTTGTTAGTTTGGTCTTTGAAAATGGAGACATAGGTAGTATTTCTTTAAATGTCCTCGAAGCAAATCAAGCAGCCCAGCACCTTTATCAAAAAGAAGGATTTGAAATCGTTCAAATGGTTGAAGCACCTGTACGAAAATACATCATGAAAAAGGGGAGATAGGCGTTTAATTACAAATATAAAGAAAGCGAACAAAAATATTGCTTAACTTATCCATTGTTGACCAAAAGTAGAAGAGATATACAAAAAAGCCTTGATTCCAAGGCTTTTCCTGTTGTATTTAGATGCCCCCTACATGGATTTGTAAGAACTTTTCATATTGAAAATAAACAAAAATGTTGAAATATAGCTGATTTTAGGGAAATACTTTTAGGTGTTTTCAATGTCAGGATTTAAAAATGGGGCAAAAGTGGGGCAAAAACGAATGACTCGTATTTGGTTTGAAAACCTATAATACCTAATGATTATGCTATTCTAGATATATAGTTTTGTTATAAATAAATGTCAGTGCGAGTTCAAATCGGAGGATAAAATGGAAAAACAAATTAATGAAAAAAAGCCTTGGTTCCCAAAGCTTTTTAATGTTATAAACTCATTAAAATAACTCCCAGTTAGATTTGGAATATTTTTTATTCTGTGTCATATAAAAATAAATAAAATGAATGGCTATAGCTAGAGCTAAAATGGTTGTTATACTCACTACTATTATAGGATTAGAAGCAAAGATTAAAGAGAGAATAAAGGCAGCCAGATAGAGTGTCGCTTGGACACAGTAGTAACTTTTCGAATAGCGAAGATAGTGTTTGTTATAGGGCCCATTTACTAGGACAGCAGCTTGAAAGAGGCCAAATCCGATATAAGAGAAGCTGGTTGCAAAGAGACGATTAGCTTCAGGATTCTGAAGAAAACTCATCGATACAGTCATCATCATAAGTCCAATGAAAATAGGATAGTGACTGTAAATTAGAAATAGTCCCTTTTGATTAGATTTTTCATCAATAGCATGGTCGAATTGACCAAAATAAAACAAGAACAGAGAAATCATAATAATGAGATAAAGAACCGAATAAATCGAGAAATTCTCGATTGTAAAGAAGTTAGCTAGATTCGTAATCATCTCTCCAAACGTAATAATGACAAGAAGGGAGATGCGCTCGATTAAATGGGGGAGATTTACCTGGTAATGCTTATCTTTATTAAGCAAGATACTTGGCATAATAAAGATAAACAGAATACTAGCAAAGAAGATATAGACTCTAACGTAAATAGGAAGAAGAGCTGCTAGATAGACTCCTAAACTTCCTAGACCTGTTATCCATAGAAAACCTTTGATACTTTCCCGTTCAACATCATCGGTTGATTTTCTAAAAAATTCAACCAAATATTGAAAAAATAAGGTAAGGGTTAATGTACCAATAGCCCAACAGAGATAATGAAAATATTGTTGCCAATCAGGTCCAATCATATTGGCTATAAAGAGTAAAAGTCCCATTTTGATAAACATGATTACCATGTTAAATAAAGAGTTCTTTCCATAGCGATTGGTATAATCGGTTTGAATCATCCAGGAATCGATGAGAACCAAAATAGCAATGAAAAAATCAAGGAAAGAATTCCAAGTCAAAATACCGTTATGAAGATGGTCGATTAAAGTAGTTACTTTTGAAATTGCAAAAACAAAAACTAAGTCATAAAAAAGTTCTGAAAATTCTACACGTTTATGTTTAATAAGAGTTGTCATCTTAAGACCTTTCTATTTTAGAAGTACAATTTATTATAACAGAAAATGGTAATGAGAGAAAAGGAGATGCTTAAATAACTTTATGTGGCGCTAATGAACTGCGCCACAAAAGTTAGGTTTTTTCTGTCCAACTTTTGGGGTCAGTACAGAAGGGCCGCTTTTTCTATCGTTTTTAGTGCTAAGACTACACAAAAAAGCCTAGTAAATCAAGGCTTTTTCCTGTTGTATTTAGATGCCCCCTACAGGGATTTGGAAAGGACTTTCATATTGAGAGCAATTAAAAATATTGAAATATAAGTGATTTTAGGTATTTTCAATGTCATGATTTAAAAATGGGACAAAAGTGGGGCAAAAACCATACAGATTCTAAACTGTATGGTTCTTTTTTTATCTAACCAAGAAAGGTTAAAACTTATTAAAACAAATGCAATCAACTGTTGAAAACTTTTTAGTCCGTGTAATATAAAAACAAGTAAAAAGTTGAACTATAGGGAATATTGTGTCATAATAGGTAATAGATGAATAATTAATAGATTGGAAATAATGCTTTCTTACCTTAACAAGTTGAATTGGTTATACATTTTTTCGTCGCAATTGTGTCTATCTCTCGAGTTTAGCTAGTTTTTATAAGCTCTGGTTTCTAATCAATATAACAAATTTTAGAAGTGCATAAGACAAGATGGTGACATTACTACAGTCATTTCTAGTCACCATATGTTGCTGGCACAGGCTGTTTGTAGTGTTGGCTATTTACTAGTCAGTTTAATCGGAGTGTTTAATTTTTATTGTTGAAAGGTTTTTATATGGCGAAAATTCTATCTTTAGGTCTGACAGGTAAGAAATTACTTGCTCAGGGGTTCTTGTTTGTTCTGCTAGGTCTCATCTTGATGGTCACGGGGACTTGGTTGCCAGTAAAGGTTATTCGACTGGTTCTGTTTTTAGCTTGGATAGCAACGGTCTTAGATTTAGTATTACGTATTTTCAAAAAAAGTCAGTCAACGGACACCTTGGGAGTTGCACTGGTTAAATTGTTAGTGCTGGGATATTTGCTTGGCTCCAATCTTGCGACGGATGTGCCGATTTATATTTTGGCTCTTGTGATTGGAGTTTATCAGATTTTTCATGCTAGTATTAACCTTGTCACCTATGTTCTCTACCGCAAAAACAAAATTCGACCTCGTTTTCGTCTCTTACTAGATGGACTCGTACTAGTTTTTCTTGGTGGGACTAGTCTTTTGTCCTCTACAGGAAATTCTGTCTTTCAACTCTTTGTATTAGGGGCTTATTTTTTCCTTTATGGTCTGTCCAATATCCGTGATGGTTTCTTGTTTGAGGAGGAAATTGGGAAAAACCATCTCAAACGTCGTGTAAGAATGAGCTTACCTATTGTCCTAGCCGCTCTCATCCCTGCAAGAACTTTAGCAAAAATCAACAAATTCATGCAGGAAAATGCTGATGAGAGAGAGGATATCCATCTTGGAATGGTGAAGTCTGGTAAGACAGCGGAGCTTGAAATTTTTGTTCATACAGCTGAGACCTCTCTGTTTTCGGCAATTGGTCATGTGGATATCTGCTATCAAGGCCGTGTTATTTCTTATGGCAACTATGATCCGTCTTCTGAGACCTTATTTGGCATGGTAGGAGATGGTGTCTTATATTTCTGTGATCGTGACAAGTACATTGACCTATGTAAACGTGAGAGTCAAAAAACGCTTTTTGGTTATGGGATAGATTTGACGCCTGAAATGGAAAAAGCAGTTCAGAAAAAGTTGGCTGAATTGAAACAACTGACGATTCCATGGGAGCCAAGTGCAGATAAAATCATGACAGGTGATGGTAAGGAAGACTACACCTACGCTTATAAAATCAGACATGAGACAGATGGGGAACTTTATAAATTTATCAAATCTAAGTTTAAATCCTACTTTGTCTTATCTACAAACTGTGTGCTCTTGGCTGATACCATAGTCGGTCAGGCTGGCACCGATATCCTCTCACCCAAAGGATTTATCGCTCCAGGAACTTACCAAGCCTACCTTAATCGAGAGTTTGAAAAACCAAATAGTATAGTCGTATCTAAACATGTTTATTAAGGAGAATTTATGAACTTAGTAAAAAAATACACCCCGTTAATACTTTTTATAGGGCTGGTTGCTCTTGTAATTCTGAATGCATCGAGCTTTATATCAGGAGCAATCTCTCTCTTTGATGTAATATCAACCTTGATTTATGGTGCTGTTATTGCTTTTGTGCTTAATGTTCCTATGAAAAAAATTGAACAGTACTTAGTTAAATTGAAGGTAAAGGCAGAGTTGCGTCGTCCGATTGCCATGGTACTTGTTTTCCTAGCTCTTATCTTAATCGTGATTGCTCTTTTGGTTTTGGTGCTGCCAACCCTAGCCCAGACTATTAGTCAGCTGGGAACAGTCCTTTCAACAGTCCTTACTCAACTTGGGAAATTGCTAGGCAGCTCGGAATTTGTAACCAAAGACATGTTGTCAACTATCGTATCAGGCATACAGGGACAATCTAGTTCTATTAGCCAAGCTTTGATAGGTTTTTTATCAGGTCTGACTAGTAATATCGGCAATATTTTTTCAAGTTTGATGAATGCCTTTTTGATTATAGTCTTCACCTTTTTATTTTTATCCAGTAAGGAACATTTGGCAGCGATGACGAGTCGACTTCTAAAAGTTTTTCTTCCAGAGAAGGTGGTGATAAAGTTGACTTACATTGGACAAGTAGCACTAGAGACTTATGACCAATTTTTGATGAGTCAGCTGATTGAAGCAGTTATCATAGGAGTTATGATAGCGGTTGGTTACAGCGTGTTTGGGATACCCTATGGAGTAATGACAGGTATCTTTGCAGGAGTGCTATCGTTCATTCCTTATGTAGGGCCTATGATTGCTTGTGTTGTGGGAGCGATTTTTATCTTCACAGTGAGTCCTACTCAAGCCTTACTTTCTCTTCTTCTATATCAAGTTATACAGCTGATTGAAGGAAACCTTATTTATCCTAGAGTTGTAGGTCAGTCTATTGGTTTGCCAGCTATTTTCACGCTTGCGGCTGCTAGTATTGGAGGCAATCTCTTTGGCTTACTTGGGATGATATTCTTTACACCGATATTTGCTGTTATCTATCGATTGGTTAAGGAATTTGTCGTTGCAAAGGAAAATCAGCTAGATTAAGAAAAACTAAATTTAATAAGATATACTGAGAAGAGAGTGAGAGATTCTCTTCTCTTTTATTTTTAAATACTTTTCTACAAAAAGCTATTAGACGTTAAAAAAAGCCTTGGTTTCAAGGCTTATTTCTGTTGATTTAGATGTGCCCCCTGCAGGGCTCGAACCTGCGCCCCATAGCTTAAGAGTCTACTGCTCTACCAACTGAGCTAAGGAGGCAACAGAAAAAGCTGAGAATGTAACTTCCCAGCTATTTTAATATGCCCAAAATGGCAGCTAGATTATTTACGAAAGGCATCAAGGATATAGGTGAAACCAACAATTAAAAATGCAAAGGCAACGACATAAACGACAAAGACACTTGTAGCTACTGGATTGAACAAAATCACTAGACCTAGTAAAAATGCAAGCAACGCTATCCACATGATATGGTTGCCAATAATAGGGAAAATCAATCCCAGACGATTGCCTTTAAAGAAAACTATAATGGCTTCTACAATTAACCAAATTCCTAAAATAGTTGGAATGACAACTGGCAGCGTCACAAAGCCATAGGCAACGAGGTAAAGAGCTAAGAGAAGATTAACAATCCCTTTGAAAAGATGAGCTGGTGAGCGAAGCTCTTTTGGTGCAGAGAAATAGCCTAAAATATCTGCTATAGAAGAAACCAGTAAACCAAATGCAATCCACCAGCTGTAAGCAACAAGATTAGCTACTGGGTTTGTAAATAGGAAAAGTCCTAAAAGGACAAAAACAACTCCTGCAAGGAATAGCAGTAAACGATTGGAAAATTTCATTTCAATACCCCTTATATAGTATATTTTGATTGTGAAACTATTTTACCTCTTGTTATAGAAAATGTCAATAAAATAAATAAACAATTTGGAAGTTTCGGTCTGATTCATGAAAAGAAAATCAGTTTTTATTATTTTGAAAATAAAAAGAGAAGATAAAATTTGTCTTCTCTACATGAAAATATTGTATGGCATCAAAGCAAAAGTAACTGGCTTTACACTATTTGTTAAGATGTAATTTGATTCAAAAAGAAAAGATAGATTTAAAAGTGGGGCAAATGATGAGGCAAATTAATTATAGACAAGCAAAAAAGCCTTGGAACTCAAGGCTTTTTCCTGTTGATTTAGATGCCCCCTACAGGGATCGAACCTGTGACCCACGGATTAAGAGTCCGCTGCTCTGCCAGCTGAGCTAAGGAGGCAAAGAAAAAAGCTGTATTGGTGCCGAAACTTCACGGTTTGTATTGAACCCGCGCAATTAAGCAGGTGGGCAACTCGCTCTAACTGAAGCTGTTTCCGTGTGAGACGGCCTACATGCTGTTAGAAGACTTTTGTTTCCCTAATAATACAAAAAATAGTCGGTCAACACTTAAGTGTGAAGTCGTACACCACAGCGTTTCTATGTTTATATGATACCACTTTTTCAAAAAAAATCAAGAGGAAAGTGCAATTTTTTGAAAAGGATTTCAGATTTTTCGCAAACGGTCGATAGCTTCCTTTCTTTGAGCCAAAGCCCGTTCATATTTACCAGTATCTTCTGCTTGGAAATAGTGATGATTGCGGATTTTTTCTGGCAGATAGTCTTGCTTGACCCAATTTCCAGGATAGTTGTGTGGATAGAGATAGTCTTGGGCATTCCCTAGTTCCTTGCTTCCGCTGTAGTGTCCATCACGCAGGTGTCGCGGAATAGGCAAGTGCCCTGATGTTTTGAGGTCAGCAAGTGCCTTATCCATAGCTACATAGGCTGAGTTGGATTTTGGAGAAAGGGCCAAATCAATCACGACATTGGCAATGAGAATGCGGGCTTCTGGGAACCCAATCTTCTGGGCAGCATCCAGAGCAGTCACGGTATGAATCTGGGCTTCAGGGTTGGCCAAACCGATATCTTCATAGGCGATAACGGTCAAGCGACGAGCGAGACTTGGCAGATCCCCAGCCTCAATCAAGCGGGCAGCATAGTGAAGACTGGCATCAACATCTGAGCCACGGATAGACTTTTGCAGGGCAGATAGAACATCATAGTGACCGTCTCCATCCTTGTCCATAGTGATGTAGCTTCTCTGAAGACTATTTTCCATGATGTCTAGAGTGATATGGCGAATGCCCTTATCATTCTCAGGGGTAGAAAGAACAGCCAAATCCAGTGAGTTAAAGGCAGAGCGCAGGTCTCCGTTTGTAGAGGTTGCGATGAAGTCCAGCGCATCCTCATCTAGTTCTACTGGAAAATCAAAACCACGCTCAGGGTTACTTAGAGCTATCTGTAGAGCCTCTTTGACGTCTTGGTTAGACAGAGGTTCCAACTCAAAAATTTGAACACGACTACGAATGGCTGGAGTGACAGAAAAGAAGGGATTTTCAGTCGTCGCCCCAATCATGATGACCAGTCCGCTTTCCAAGAGAGGCAAGAGGAAGTCTTGTTTAGTCTTGTCAAGACGATGAATCTCGTCTAGTAGCAGTACAAGACCACCTGAGAATTTAGCCTCTTCAGCTATTTCTTGGAGTCTTTTTTTACTATCTACTGTCGCATTGAAAGTTCGAAAGGCATACTTGGTCGTCCCTGCGATGGCAGAGGCAATACTGGTCTTGCCGATTCCCGGAGGTCCATAAAGAATCATGGAGGACAGGCGGTTGGCTTCCACCATGCGACGGATGATTTTTCCAGGTCCGACCAGATGCTCCTGACCGATGACCTGGTCGATGGTTTTAGGGCGCATGCGAAGCGCGAGATTGTCTGGCATAGTAGTCCTTTCTAACGTGGATTTTAGTTTCATATTTTTTGAGCAGTATAACTCACCAAATGTATCTTACTATGTCCATTCTAGCCTATTAGTTGTGATATTTCAATGGTTTTGTAACATTCAGGGAGTGAAATAGAGTATTTTTGACCATTTAATTTGATGTGGAAAGGTATCAGCATAACAGAATTGATTTTCCTTAAAACTCAAAATATGAAAGTTGAGTCCAAAGAAGTAGAATTGCTGACTTGTGAAATAAGATTGCTAAATATTATTGTATGAATTATAATGAAGGAGAGGTGATAAGTAATGGAACTACCAAGTCAGGAAGTTTTGATTTTTACAAAACGAATTCGTTATTGGATTCTTAGTGATAAGGTTATGTCAGGGAAAAGACAATTTTTATTCCGTGAAGATACTCCAAAAGAGATTTTGGATTTGTACGAAAAAATTAAACCTAAACTTGATCTTGCTTATCAAGGAGTTTATTCTAATAATGGGTTGGAAAAAAACATGAAAAATAGAATAGTTGATGTTTTTAAAGTAGCAAATCGTCTCCTTGTAATAACTGTTGAAAATCCTGATTTCGAAGACTTGAGAGTTAATCAGTTTGTAAAAATTGGAGATAAAAGGTATAGGATACGCAGTGTTCCTATGATTCATTCAACTCCGCCTCAATCTGTCTTAGATCGAGATACTTTTACAATTGACTATACAGATGATGAATTACTAGATAAAGAAGCAGTATTCACTACTCATTAGAAAAATAGGTATGAATAAATTAGAAGCTCTTAGAACCACATCTAGGGGCTTTTATGTATAAGAGAATAATAAGTATCACTCCTTTACAATACGTGTAGCACGTGTTATAATGGTGTTGTCAGGAGGTAAAAGCGCTATGCCTATGACACAAAAAGAGATGGTCAAACTCCTTACGGCTCATGGTTGGATAAAGACTAGAGGCGGTAAAGGCTCCCATATTAAAATGGAGAAGCAAGGGGAAAGACCTATCACAATCCCTCATGGTGAGCTGAATAAGTACACTGAAAGAGGGATAAGAAAGCAAGCTGGGTTGTAAAATTCAGCCCCTGCTTTTTGATATGGAGGTAGTGAGATGTTAGTTACGTATCCAGCTTTATTTTATTATGACGATACAGACGGAGCAGAAGCGACTTATTTTGTCCATTTCCCGGATTTTGAATACTCAGCTACACAAGGAGAGGGGATTTCTGAGGCTCTGGCTATGGGTTCGGAGTGGTTAGGCATAACTGTTGCAGATTTGATAGAGAATGATGAAGATTTGCCCCAGCCATCAGATATCAATAGCTTGTCTTTAATTGATAATGATCCTTTTAAAGATGATGAAGATTTCGTGTCAACCTATGACCTTGATAAATCTTTTATTTCTATGGTATCTGTTGATGTATCAGAGTACTTAGGAAGTCAGGAACCAATTAAAAAGACCTTGACCATACCAAGATGGGCAGATAAGTTGGGACGAGAAATGGGACTTAACTTTTCTCAGACTTTGACAGACGCTATTGCAGATAAGAAAATACAAGCATAAGATTAAGTGTGACATCGTGGGAATAGTCAATAAAAAAAGCACTCCTAATTGTGCTGGTTACTTGTCTATTGATTTTATAGGTTTCTTAGCCCTTTTGAGGGCTTTTTATATTGATTTTTCAGGAAAAATAAAGAAATCAGACTTTTAATAAAATCACTGATACCAAGGGTTTAAATGAGGTAATATGGTATAATTAGGACATAAAATAATTTTGTGGTAAGATGGTAGTATCTATTTTAGCATATTTCCGAGCAATCGGGGCGATTAAGAGTCGCATAGAAAGAGGATAAAATGGCAACATACGGATTTTTAGATGTTTTAGAGGAAGAGTTGGAGAAGAACTTTCCCTTTGACTTTGAGATTAGTTGGGACAAGCGCAATCACGCGGTAGAAGTGAGTTTTCTATTGGAAGCGCAAAACGCTGCAGGTGTGGAGATGGTAGATGAAGACGGAGAGGTTTCGTCAGATGACATTCTCTTTGAGGAAGCAGTACTCTTTTACAATCCTGCTAAATCAACAGTCAATGAGGAAGACTATTTGACGGTTATCCCTTACCTTCCTAAAAAAGGATTTTCTCGTGAATTTTTAGCTTATTTTGCTCTTTTCCTCAAAGATACTGCCGAGGTTGGGCTAGATGCGCTCATGGACTTTTTGGAAGACCCAGAAGCAGAAGAATTCGTCATGGAATGGAACCAAGAAGTCTTTGAAGAAGGAAAAGTTGGCTTGGAAGAGGGAGAATTTTATCCTTATCCGAGATACTAAATAATAAAAAATAAAACCAAAAAGGAGAATACATTATGAAAGAACAACAGATTTTTGATAAACTAAAGGAAAAATTTGTAGGCTATGACATTCGGAAAAATCATGAAATTAGTAAAGATAACCATAATCATTTATTTGTAGATTTTGCTATTTTCCATTCCGAGAAGCCATTTGTAATATTGGAATATAAAGAAAAGTATAAAAAAGATAATGATATACTAGAGCGTATCGAATCGTATTTTCAAGTTCCAGCGTTCGTTGTGGTAATTGAAGAAGGGGAGCTGTTCTTTTATAGGTCTCTTAATGAGGATGCATTGAATTTTATTGAGTTCCAGGAGTTACTTCAAGAACTGACTATTGAAAAAACGGAAAATAATTTTTTAGGAGTTGAAAATACAGAGCAAGAGATTACAGAGGATATTAGTAGTCCATTTAATCCAGAAGATATCAACATTCAACAACAGTTGCTTTCAGTTAAATATTTGCATGAACTTCATACAGAAGATGCAATTAACTTAAGTCCAGATTTCCAACGTGGTTATGTTTGGAAAGAAAACAAGAGAAAATCTCACTTAATTGAATCATTGATGTTAAGTATACCAATACCAGCATTTTACTTGTATGAAACGGGCGCAGATAGTAATGATGATTATGAGTTCTCAGTTATAGATGGTCAGCAACGTTTGACAACAATTTTTGATTTTTTAAATGATAAGTTTCGGTTGTCGTCATTAGAGTATCTGGGTGATTCATACAATGGAAGTAGATTTTCGGAGCTCCCTCCAAAAATAAAAAGTAGAATAAACAGAACACAGTTATCTTTGAATATACTTAGTTACGATTCTCCACACAGAATCATTTATGATATTTTTAAACGAATTAACACTGGAGGGAAAGCTCTTAATAACCAGGAAATGAGAAATGCCGTAAGTACAAATTATACTAGAAAATTATTAAACTTATGCACAGAATCTGAAGAGTTTCTATCTGCAACTAACAGGCGTGTTAAAACATTGAGATTAGATCATCATGAATTAGTATTGCGATTTTTTGCCTTTCATAGAATCTATGATTTTGAAGCAAAAAAAGTAAATTATCAGAGTTCTAATATTGTTGATTTATTAAATGATGAAAACGAGAAGTTGAATAAGATAATTTCTCAAGAAAGCCTTAGCCAATATTTAGAAATTTTTAAAACTTCAATGAGTAGATGTTTTAAGTTATTCGGGGATAAAGCGTTTGTGAAGGTTATCTATAATAAAGAGAAAGAAGAGTACGAATATTCTATGTTAATAAACAAACCACTGTTTAGTGCGTTTAGTGTTATTTTAGCCAATAGAGAATATGAAAATATTAATTTTGGAAATTATAGTCAAATAGCTCTAGATAAACTCTCTCAAAAGTTAGAAGATCCTACTAATTTTATGTCTATATCAACTTCAACGAATAGTAAGAGTAAGGTAGAAAATTATTTTAAAATGTGTCAGGAGGTAATTGACGAATGCCTATTAGAAATGTAAGGATTAAAAATTATAAGTGTTTTCAAGATGAAAGTATAGAGTTATCAAAGTTGACAGTATTAACTGGTAGAAATTCAGCAGGGAAATCATCTTTTATTCAATCTCTTTTATTATATGAATTATCTGGAAAAAATAAACGAATCTACACGAATGATATATTTGGGTTAAATTTAGGTTTACCGTCAAAGTTAATTAATTTTACCGATAATAGCATAGATATAGATAGTAGTGGGCAGGAATTTCAAATTGGTATTGATGATAAAATTTCTAAATTCTCTATTGAAGAGGAACGTTTTTCTGAAAATTACTTATCAACGGTAGCAGATGAAAGAAATGGGAAAATTTTTTATTATATTAATGCCGAAAGATTTGGCCCCAGAATCTCACAAATGATTGAAAAAACAGATGTGGAAGATGTAGGAAGTTTTGGCCAGAATACACTGTTTGTTTTAGATAGAGTAAATATGCAGAATTTCACATCAGCATTTCCTACAACAATAAAAAAGAGCAATGGTCGATTTAAAAATGAATGTGAGTACTGGGTAAATAAAATAATTGATGACGTTCAATTTGAAGTTTTTGTTAATGACGACTTAGGAGTGTCTTCGTTGAGATTTAAAGAAAATGGAATAGATGTGCTACCTACTAATGTTGGTTTTGGGATATCATATATTCTTCCAATCATAGTTCAAGGGCTTTATTTATCGGTATTAAATAATAAAGATAAGCAAGAGAGGGTGCTCATTGTTGAGAATCCAGAGGCACACTTGCATCCGTATGGACAATCTCAAATTGGACAATTTTTAGCTGAATTAAGTCATAAAGGGGGAGTCCAGGTAATCGTTGAAACACATAGTGATCATGTAATTAATGGCATGAGATTATATAGTTTAAGACAAAAGTGTGTTGAATCAGATTTTAGATTATATTATTTTAATAAACAAGATGGAAGACATGAAATAATTTCTATTGGAATTAATGAATCAGGAGAAATTATTGATTGGCCAAAAGGTTTCTTTGATCAAGCTAAGATTGATTTATTTGAAATGATGAAGCATAGATTAGGAAGATAGCATGAAACATAAGATTGGTGAATTGTATGTACATACTCCTAGTGATTTTGGAGCGATTACAATGGAGAGTGACTACTCTATTTATTTGCAGGAGAATATTGAAAATTCTTCTTGTAAAATACCTGAGGAATATTTTTTTATGAAAGATGAGATGGGTAATGGTTTTGAAAACATACCCAATGAATTAATGACATATTGTCTTCCAAATTTTTATAATTTTAACATATCCTCCAAAAAAACTTATCAGGATATTGAAAGTGAACCCTACTATAAATATTTAACAGATAGAGAGATAAAAAATTCAGTAATTAATGATGCTGAAGCAATGGAACTTGAAAAAGAGTTCATATTATCGATGCCGATGAGTGAATTTGAATCAACGCTAAAAATACCTTATTTTGATAATTTTATATTAGCAGAAGAAGATTTTGTATTTGAATTTGTTAAAGATTATTTACCAAAGGATTATAAAGAAGAGGTCTTACGAGTTTTAGATGATTTGAATGATTTTTGTTATGGTAATAAATTAGATTCGTTTATTGGGAATAGAAAAGGATTAATTGACAGTTTAAATTCATTTGTAGGAAATTGTTCAAGTATGGGAAGTGGAGAAACAAAAAGAAAATATAAAATTGGAAAACATTATTATATTATGCATTTTAAATTGTTTCGACCTGACAGTAGAGCTCGCATATATTTTAACTTTGATGAAACAGAAAAAAAGATTATTTTGGGTAAGATTGGACATCATTTATAAGTAAACTAGAATTATAGAAAGTAAATAAATATGGAAACATGGCAAGAGTTAAAAGTTACAGTGAAGCGTGAGGGGGAGGAGTTGGTTTCCAACCTCTTGATTGAGCTGGGAGCTCAAGGAGTCGCAATCGAAGACAGTATGGACTATGTGGGAAATGTGGATCGTTTTGGTGAAATTTTTCCAGAGGTTGAGCAACAAGAAGAAATCGTGGTAACAGCCTACTATCCTGATACGATTGATGTGGCAGTGGTTGAAGCAGATTTGCAGGCTCGCCTGGCAGAATTGACGGATTTTATGGATTTGGGAGAGGTCAAGATGGGGACGACTGCCTTGGCTGAAGAAGACTGGGCAGACAACTGGAAGAAATATTATGAACCAGCTCGTATTACTCATGATTTGACCATCGTTCCCTCTTGGACAGACTATGAGGCGACTGCTGGAGAAAAGATTATCAAGCTGGATCCTGGCATGGCCTTTGGAACTGGGACCCATCCAACCACTAAGATGAGCCTCTTTGCCTTGGAGCAGGTTCTTCGTGGTGGGGAAACAGTGCTAGATGTGGGTACTGGTTCAGGGGTTCTCTCTATTGCCAGCTCGCTACTTGGTGCCAAGGAAATCTTTGCCTACGACCTGGATGATGTGGCAGTTCGTGTTGCTCAGGAAAATATTGAGCTCAACCCTGGTATGGAAAACATTCATGTAGCAGCAGGAGACTTGCTTAAGGGAGTTGAGATTGAGGCAGATGTGATTGTGGCTAATATCTTGGCGGATATCCTTATTCATTTGACGGATGATGCTTACCGCTTGGTCAAGGATGAAGGCTACCTCATCATGAGTGGCATTATCAAGGACAAGTGGGACATGGTGCGCGAGTCGGCTGAGTCAGCTGGATTTTTCCTCGAAACTCACATGGTTCAAGGGGAATGGAATGCCTGTGTCTTTAAGAAAACCAAGGATATTTCCGGTGTGATTGGAGGCTAGCATGCAGCAGTATTTTGTCAAGGGGAGTGCAGTCTCTCCTGTCACCATCGAGGACAAGGAAACCAGCAAGCATATGTTTC